>NZ_JXIS01000033.1:0-35223 GCF_000836715.1 Bacillus sp. L_1B0_5
CGTTTGTCCATTATTTGCACCAGAACCATATAATTTGATAATTTAGGTTCTAGTGTAAAAATGTAAGTCATAAATTCTTCGTCTAGTTTGATACTATGAAACCCTAGAGATTGTGCAACTTGCATGGAAATTCAGATAAAGTTTTGATTTTACTCTATTGGTTCTGTCTAAATTGAAACTGACAATTTTCCACAACTTACAAATATTTATTTTCTTTCATTTTATCCTCCTTAAGATTTTATAAATTCCCGCCTAGTGTTTTGTATTTATCAACAACGAATCAAACACAATATTCTTAAAGCTTTTAAAGTGACTCAAATAAATCTATATGATTTGAAAATATTTACTTCAAAAAAGAGTTATGTTGAATATGTAAGAAAAAATTAGAGAGCTTTATTATTACTTATAAAAAATAACAAGCTGTGATTTGAAGAAGTGATACGGGCAAGTCTGGAGTCATGCATTGTTCATAGCATAAAAATCATAAAAAAAAGAAAACATAAATTTTAGCTATTAATATCGAAGTTTTAAAGAACTAAAAAGGAGACTTTGTTTATGAAAGAGGAAAATATTAAAAAGTTAGGACTTGCCCTTTCCGGTGGGGGATTTAGAGCATCTTTCTATCATATCGGAGTACTGGCAAGGTTGGCTGATTTGGGGTTACTTCGTTCTGTTGAATTAATTTCTACGGTTTCAGGTGGCTCTATTATTGGCGCGCTTTATTATCTTCATTTAAAAAAACTACTGGAAGAAAAGAGAGATGTTGAAATTAAAGATGAAGACTATCAAAAGATTATTGCAAAAATTGAAGTTGATTTTCTAAAAGTCGTCCAAAAGAATTTGCGTTTAAGAACCTTTCTTAATCCGGTAAAAAATATAAAAATGATTCTTCCTAATTACTCACGAAGTGATCATATTGGAGAGCTTTATGATAAATTTTTATACAGAAAAGTTCTTGATATAAATAACACCAAGCCTATAAAAATGAAGGAGTTAATTATCAAACCCTGCAGTGAGAGTAATTCTTTTCACCCACTTAAGAATAATGAAAATAGAAGTGCAAAAGTACCAATACTTCTTATTAATGCAACTATCTTAAATAATGGCCATAACTGGTGTTTTAGTGCTTCGGATATGGGCGAAACACAGATTGACCAATCTAGAAAAAAATTTGATAAAAATTTTCGACTAAAAAGAATAGAATCGTATGATGACATATACAAACACGAAGATTTTGAATTGGGTGTAGCCGTTGCCGCTTCGGCCTGTGTGCCTGGAATTTTTGCCCCTCTTGCTATTAGTGATCTTTATGATGAGAAGGTACGATTACAATTAGTTGATGGCGGTGTCCACGATAATCAAGGGATTAGAGGGTTACTAGATAAACGCTTAAATTGCACCCATTTTATAATAAGTGATGCATCAGCACAATTAAAAGATGAAAGGGAGCCTAATGTACAGATATCCAATGTAATCAAACGTTCAAATAGTATACTATCGGACAACCTACGAGAGCAACAATTGTCCAATATAATTAAGGAACATTCAGGTAATGTTGCCCTATTACATTTAAAGAAAGGATTGCCCGTAAAGGAAGTTTCCTACTTTGATGAAAGACACAATCTTAAAGAAGAATCGAAACTTTATAACACGGAACAACCCTGCGAGACTTTCGGGGTCAATACAGATGTTCAAAACCTCCTTTCTGGTATTAGAACAGATTTGGACTCTTTTTCAGAAGTAGAAGCTTTTTCTTTAATGCTTAACGGCTATAAAATAAGTCAATATGAATTGGATAAAGTAAATATAAAAAATTTTGTTACAAATACTGGATTAAAAGAGGAAAGATATCAATTCTTTAAGATTGATTCTTGGATTTCATCACCTGTTATTGATTCTTATTATAAAAATCTCCTTGAAACTGCAAGCAAACGATTTTTTAAGGCTATTAGAATGAATTTGCTTGTAAAGTTTCTAACTATTTTATTGGCTGTACTTATATGTGGAATTATTATAAGTGCTTTCGGTTCAAGGTTTATTTACTGGGCAAATGAATCAATATCAAAAGGTCAATTATTATTATTGATTTTCCTTTTAATCACTCTCTTTATTGTATACAAAGGATTAAAGTTTTTTTCGCACAGAATTCTTTCTGTGTGGTTCTTGATAAATCTGTTACCATTTCTTCTTATATCTTTAACAGGGTTTATATTTATTGGACTTTACCTAATCACTTTTGATCGACTATTTCTATACTTAGGTAGTTTTAAAGTATTAGAAAAGGTACAAATAAAGTAAAAATATAAAGATTAAATAGGGGACATTTCATAATATCAATTTCTTTTATGAATGAAAAAGAAAGATTGTGGCTTTCTTGCCGTTAATCCTTCCTTAGAAATATTTGAGTAACCAACTAAATAGTAGTCTTTTAAATTATGGTGGTCATTAACAAATAACACCTACAGATATATCCATTGGTGTTATTTGTTAATTTTTTTATGATTGTAAAATTTCTTGTATCTCTTCAATACGTAAATTTGTAAACCTTGCAATATCTTCTATTGGCATTCCATTTTTGTGCATACCACGAATAAGTTGCATTTTCCCTTCTTCTATTCCCTTTTCCATTCCTTTTTTAATCCCTTGTTGCTCTGCATGAACGAACTTAGCGGCCTCATCCATAAGGGCTTTTTCCTTTGCTTCATACGCTTGTCGGAAAGAAGAATCTAGACTCATACGTTCCCATTTATTCATTGCTTTTTGTAAAACAAGGTCTTGGTTCATCGCAATATCCTCCAATGTTTGGGTTAAGTGTTCATCTTGATTCGCTGGTAGGAATTATAATCAACGAATAAACTAATAAATTACAACAACTAAGAAAACAGATTGAAAAATTCAATCTGTTTTCTTAGTTGTTTATTATGAATTTCCCCTCAAAATATGTTCAACTTCTTCAATACTTAATTTACTTGCTTTTGCAATCGTTTCAATTGGTACACCCAGTTCATGCATACCTTTAATCATTTGTATTTTCCCTTGCTGAACCCCTTCTTGGATGCCTTCTTGAATACCTTCTTTTTTCCCTTCATTACGAGCATGAGCAAACTTTGCAGCTTCATCCATCAACGTTTTCTCCCTTGCTTCATATGCTTGTCGGAAAGAAGAATCTTGACTCATACGTTCCCATTTATCCATTGCTTTTTGTAAAATAGGGTCTTGGTTCATCGCAATATCCTCCAATGTTTGGGTTAAGTGTTCATCTTCATTCGCTGGTAGTAGTAATAACCAACGAACAAAGGAATCTTCCCAGGGATTTACTTGTTCATTACGCCACTGTTGCATGAGTTTTGGAATCTCTACAATATGAATTTCTATGTCATCACTTAATACCTTCTGTTGTTGTTGATTCCATAGAGTTCCTGTTGTATGGAATGCCTCGTATTCAGAAAACATAACGAAATTTAACAAATTAATCGTAATTGTTTTATGGAGAGAACTATATGGCATTCCTTTCTGAAGTTGGGATGTGTAAAGCCTTCCCCAATAATATAAACTTCTCTTAATCATATCATGATTATTATTTAACTGTATTTCCACATTTACCTTGGTTCCCGTATCTAATGTTGCGGAAATATCTAAAATTGATAATTTATCCTCTTCATGTTCTCGATGCAAGTGTGGGTCTTCTAATTGCAAAGAAACAATAGGGGATTCTAAAGAACCTTGTAATATTGCATTTAAAAACGCAATTAGAATATCCTCATTTCCACTTGTACCAAATAATTGTTTAAAAGCAAAATCAATGCGTAAATTCACTAATTGTTGGTTGGTCATGGGTTTTCCTCTCCCCATCTCATAATATGTTTTTCTTTTATTGTACAAAAAGGAGTGATACACATGCAAACAATCTCTTATTTCAACATACATAAGGGTTTGAATAATTTTTAGGGATTTAACAGTGTGTATTTATTATAAACTTCATTTATTGTTCGTATTTACTGAATGGAAATTTCAATGGGCCTGTTAGTGAAAGAAATCAGTTATAAGCAAATACATAATGAATGGAAAAATTCGTTTCAAATTTTTAAACGAAAAATAAAAAGTCTTGTTTATCACAAGACTTTTCTCTTCATTTTGGTTCAATTATATATCGACTATCCTCTGAACTACATAAACTTGTAGTATCAATTTTCACGCGACATGTACCTAATCGTCGTTTTACTTCTGACTGTAATTTTTCATTTGCTTCTTCTAAAGAACGCGCTGGAATGATTGTAGATTGTAAGTTTGTTACTTTGCCATCATACATTACTGAAAATTCTATTTCATATCGATGTATCATAGGTTCTTCACTTCCCTTGTTTTCTTTACAAATCAGCCTTGTTTATTACAATGGCGACTATTCCTGCTCAGACAAGATTGCATACTCCGTTGTTTAATAAAATATATGCAATAACTTTAAAAAAATCATTGTTCCCATTCAATTCCTAGATGAATTTGTCTAAACTATCTAAAGCCTCGAATAACAAACAAGTTCTTTTAAAGATAGTCCATAGTCCAGGAGTACTGTAACGATAGAAACGTTTCGCTCTAAGATCATTGGGCGTGTTATTCTTTGTTTTTCAGTAAGGACTTCTAGAGAAGAAATAACTCCTTTTAAGCGCGTTTCTTCCTGGAAAGAAACGAAATCTTCCTTACGTAACGCTCGATCAGGTTGATCTATTTGAATAACTTCTTCAATGGGACTTGGTAAATCTGAGTATTCGTATAATCTATTTAACACAATGTATATGCGGTGTATAGTTTTGTCAGAGTACTTACGATCCTCTTTTAAATAAATAAGAAAAGCTTCGAAATCTTTTTTATGGAGAGACTCCCAAACATTCTTCTCGTTAAATCTTTTTGATATGTACAGCCATTGTATGAAACTTTGTACATCTAAATATCCATATATTTTGCGTTTTTGTCCATTTATATTGTAAAATTATATAGGGTTCTCCTAATAAGCTGTTATAATGGATTTTTTTAGGGGTTTAATATTTATAAATCTTAAATTATTTTTTGGGGATAATTTTTTATCTAACTAAGTTATATTGAAGTAGAGGTGAACCATCGGTGCAGCAGGTGTTAGTAATTAAGAATGAAAGGTCTTTAGCAAAGAAAATCGTAAGCGGTCTAACGCAAGAAGGCTATTTCATTTTAAAGCTTCACAATGAAAACCAAGGTTTAAATATAATATATGAACAAGATTGGGATATTATCATATTGGATTGGGATTCATTAAGTATATCGGGACCAGAAATTTGCAGACAAATACGACTTGTTAAAACGACACCGATAATTATTGTGACCAACAATATTTCTAGCAAGGATTGCATAGCAGGGTTACAAGCAGGAGCGGATGATTATATAAGAAAACCATTTGTGAAAGAAGAATTAGTAGCAAGGGTTCAAGCGATTTTAAGGAGAAGGGACTGCATCCAGCAAAATGAGACAAACTTTTTTCAGTTTAAAGATCTCTTTGTTGATGCATCTAGCAATATTGTGAAAAAAGGTGGTGAAAATCTCTCGCTTACTAAGCGCGAGTATGATTTACTTTTATTTTTAATCAAAAATAAAAATAAGATATTGCACCGTGAAATGCTTTTGGATCAGATTTGGGGATATAACGTAGTAGTAAGTCCAAATGTAGTGGACTTATATATTGGCTATGTAAGAAAAAAGTTAAAGTGCGAGAAGAAAGACAGATATATTCAAACAATACATGGCAGGGGCTATTCAATGGTCGAATGATAAAAATAAGTTAATAGGTAAAATACAGTTTGTCATAATAATCAATATCCAGCATAATAGAAAAAGTGAGCAAAGACTGCCTTATTCAGTTTTCTTGTTTTTTCATTAAATCTGATAATCAAATAGTATCTGAGAAATATTAAAGACGGAAACCATAAAAGGAATACTTTTATCAGGGGTACCTTCAGCATTTCGGAAAACCACCACGCTAAGAGCATGCAAGATTTTATAATTCAGTAATAAACGAGAACCCTAAAACCCCTGTCAGGGTAGGAATATATATAAAGATGAATAGCGTTATAGAAAATAAAAAAGGGTAATCCTTCTGAGAGTAGGGATTACCCTTTTTCTTTGCTACCGATAATAAGACGTTATGTCAACCAAATATGTATAGAATATACAACCAAAATCAAACAACATATCAATTCTTTGAAATTGAGCCAAATACTATATAGCATCCTTTCGGTTAAGTTCTACTATTTAGTTGTCAGGAAAGAGTTTCTTTGAAATTTCGCCAAAAGTGTTAAAAGCATCAATTATCTTGTCTTGTTCAGTAATTGTTAGAGATTCAAAGATTTGATTTATTTTCTCTTCATCCAGCTCGGTATGCTGCTTTAACGCATCTTGTCCCTTTGGCGTTAGAGAGACAATCACTTGTCGTTCATCTTTAATATTTTTTTTCTTAATAACATATCCTTTTTTTTGGAGTCTTTGAATATGTTCTGAAGTGGTATTGTGTGATAATGCCATTACTTTAGAAAGAAAGTGTATGGTCACATCTTCGTTTTTACTGACGGTTTGAAGAAAACGAATATTCTGATGTGTAAGTACCTCTTTATAATTGTAATGCAAGTTATAGTAAATATCTGTCCATGCTTTATTTAGTTTTTTTGCTTTCATATGTACCCTCCTTTTATATCGTGTAAAACGAAATATTATGACAATTGAAGTGAAAAGTCAAATGTTAAAAATGTCCATACTATATAATGCTTTGAAGAAGTTTATTTCTTTTATTTATTGAAAATAGTTAGAATTTTTATTTGACAGCTTATTGAGTTCGGGTTATCATATCGTATGTAGCGATATAAAATGTTTTTTATTGGGAATTAACTAGATATTTATATCGTTCGTTACGATGTAATTTGATTTAATTAAGAACATTTATTAAACGTTGGGATTACTTATTACGATATAAACCTGAGGAGGTAACTTTTTTATACATTTATATCGTACCCTACGATTTAAAAAGGGGGAAACATGGAAAAACTTTATATTCTTAAAAACCGAACGTTTTTATCTTTCTTTATTGCGTCACTTATCACTATGTTTGGAGAAGGGATCTTTAGTTTAGCTAGCATTGTTATTATCTCTAAGAGCACAGGATCTGTTATGTCAATTGGTTATATGCTCATCGTCACAATGTTGCCTTCTGTATTTCTAGCTCCCATAGTTGGGGTGGTAATCGATCGATTTAATAAAGCTAAGATTGCAGTTGCATGCAATATAGCTAGGTTTTTATTCATTGCAATGGTGCCATTATTGAGCTATTTAGGAATCTCATCCTTATTTGTAGTTTACGCTTCAATTTTTCTAAGCTACATCGTGTGGTACATACTGGGACCTACCGCGGAAAGCATGATTAAAGTCATGCTGGAAAAGGACCAATATATGCAAGGGACTTCCCTCACACAAGCCTCATGGCAGGTGGGACTTATGAGTTCAGCTATCTTAGCAGGTCTATTACTTAAACATCTAGGAACAAATTTCACTCTTTTGTTTACCAGTCTTGTCTACCTTTTAGGTGCTTTTCTATACTTTAGACTATGTAAGCATTATGTAGAAGAACAACATGTGTCTGCTAAGAATACTGGTTATCAGAATTATTTCAAAGACATTACAGTTGGATGGAAATACTTCATAAAAAATAAAGGTTTGCTATGTCTTGGGCTTGCTGCTTGTGTTGCTACTCCTTTCTTCAGTTCCATTAATATCTTAATTGCTCCGTTTAACTCGAATATACTACATGGAAATGAGTTTACATTGGGGTTAATTGATAGTGCAGCAGGCATTGGTAGCTTCATCTCAGTAGCCTTCTGTTTATGGCTGTCAGCGCGAAACGGCTCTGCATATTACTTAATGCTTTCATTTTTAATGCTAGGCGGATTTACCATTTTATTTAGTACATCTAGTCGATACTCCGAGGCCTTTATTTTGTACATAATCATTGGTTTTTTTGTAGGAAATGTAAAAGTGCTATCTAAGTCACTCGTATATAAGTACGTAGACCAACTCTTTGTAGGAAGAGTCATGACTTTAATTTCTATGCTAGGACTCATACTTGGTATCGTAGCATCTATTGCTATAGGATATCTCGGTGAGCGTAATATTGTACAAGCATATTATGCAGTAGGAATTTGCTTGGCTATTCCTATTGTATTAACGGCACTCGGCATACTAAGCATTAAAAAGCAAGGTGAGGGTAGTGAAGGAGATGAAATTGTAATTTCTAAAGTATAAACAATATGTAATCACTATACGTGTTAGCAGCATCAATATCTTTAATAATAGTACAGACTATGAGAAAAATGAAAACTATGGAGAGTGAATATAAATGATTGATTTAAGAAGCGATACTCTAACTACACCATCAGAGGTAATGAAACAAGCAATGTTTGAAGCACAAATGGGAGATGACTGCTATGGCGAAGACGAAAGTGTGAATATGCTAGAAGCATATTGTAAAGAGCTATTTCAAGTCGAAGGAGCATTATTTATTCCAAGCGGGACTATGTCAAATCAATTAGCTATAAGAGGTCAAGTAGAGGAAGGAAATGAGATAATTACTGAGGTCAATTATCATATTTCCTTCTATGAGAGTGCTTCAACCGTCATGTTAAATAGAGTGGTACTAAATACCACAAAGACATCCGATGGCTTATTGACGGCTGATATTGTCGAAAAATTAATCCATGCTAAACCACGCGGTTACTTATATGCCCAACCTCAATTAGTAAGTATAGAAAACACAATTAATTATTATCAGGGACGGACTTTCCCCTTAGAAATCATTAGAGAGCTAAGAGAATGCACTCAGCAATATGATTTGGCCCTTCATATGGATGGTGCAAGGTTATTTAATGCTCATATGGCAACAGGGGTTCCCTTAAGTACATATGCTCAAAATGTAGATACAGTTACAGTATGTTTTGCAAAAGGTCTAGGTGCTCCGTTTGGTTCCATGTTAATGGGAACCCATGAGGCTATTTGTAATGCGAAGAAGTACCGTAAACAGTTTGGTGGCGGCTTGCATCAAATAGGAATGTATGCACGTGCAGCACACTATGCCATGGAGAACAACATGGTTAGACTTCGTGAGGATCACAGACTAACAAAATTATTAGCAGGTCACCTTAACAGTCATGACGCAATACATATAGCCGAAGACCAAGTCGAAACCAACATACTATTCATTGATATTAGTAATCTTGGGATCACTTCTGAGATATTTGCAGAACGCTGTAAGCAAAAAGGAATATTAGTATTCCCATGGTTGCCAAATATAGTACGAGCAGTCGTACATCAGCACATTACAGAAGTTGATATAGCTCTAGCAGCTGGAGTAATTAAAAATGTTTTTCAAGAAGCCCTTAACACAGGTCCTAATCCGATTCTCAAGGAACTCTGTTACGCCTAAACCTATCAAATATTAAAGGAGATTAAGTAGAATGAAAAATATCTTATTTATTGAAACTAATACAACTGGAACTGGTGCAAAGGCAATGAAAATCGCTCAAAAGAAGGGATATAAAGTCCATTTTTGGACCAGCGATATTAAACAATACGATGCAATAAAGGTGAATAATCCTTTAGATATTGCGGATGAGATTCTAACGATAGATACATACGACGTTGAAAAGATGATGTCTAAAATCTCAGATGAAAATTATATATTTGCTGGTGTGTTGGCATTTGATGACTATCACCTAATTCCGGCGACACAAATTGCTCAGAATTTACAGCTGACAGCTTCCGATTTACATGCTTTAAAATTAGTTAGATATAAGCATCTTATGAGAGAGTATTTCAATAAGAGATCTCAAGATCTATTATTTAAGCAACCAGACTTTGCAATAGTTGATCCTGATACGAATCGAGATAATATAGTTATCAAGTTTCCTTGCGTATTAAAGCCTGTAGACGATAGCGGAAGCAATGGAGTATCTATCTGTAATAGTGAGGGTGAACTCAAACGCGCTTTAGAAGCTGAAATGGTAAGGAATATCAACGAAAGAGGATATAGCTTAGAGAGAAAATGGTTAATTGAAGAATTTATACAGGGAGCAGAGTATTCTGCAGAGATGTTACACACTTCAGAAGGATGGAAGCTCATCTCAGTAACTCAAAAAGACATTTATGGCATCCATGCAGTGGAACGTGGTCATGTGACTTCAAAAGATTTAAGTCCCATTAAAAATCTTGAAGAGTATTGCGTTCAATTGTTGTCCGAATTTAACCTGCAATCTGGGGCCGCGCATATCGAATTTATCGTAAAAGATGCTGATCCTTATTTAGTGGAAATTAATCCAAGGTTGGCGGGTGACTGTATTCCAGACTTAGTTGAAATGGCTACTGGAGTGGATATGGTAGAAGCTGTTCTAGATCAAGCAGTCGGAATGCCAATTCATATTGAATTGCAGCGGTCTAAGTCTGCTGCTATACAATTTTGCATCCCGGAGCAATTAGGTACCTATGTAGGAGTACACAACATAGAACAAGCGGAGAATGTGTCTGGGGTAGCAAGGATTCATACTATTAATCTTCCTTTTCATGTAGAGAAAGTTTCTAGTAGTTACCATAGGCTTGGTTATGTCATAAGTGAAGGTGATACACCAATTGAAGCTTCTACATCAGCGAAACAAGCAGTAAGCTTAATTCAATATACTGTGCAGCAAGAGAGTGTAATCGTATCCAAGTAATGAAACAAATATAACATCTAATTGAGGGAAGGGAGCATAACATGAATATTGTAGAGACACCAATGAGAATGTTTTCCTCTATATGTAACAAAGCTACGGCTTAAACAAATTCTGTTATGGATACTTTATGAGACGTCTGGCTGAGTGATCAGCCAATGTGGCCTTTGTTTTAAAATGGATGATTGCTAGATAGAATTAGAGATAGGCTATTCTTTTTGCACAACTCTGCGAAAAGAATAGCCTATTTTATGATAGGGAGGTAGATGAAGATTTTTTAGTAATACATAGATGTGAGGGCATGTACATGGCACGACAACAGCTTCTAAGAGAAACACAACGAAAAGAGCTTTATGAATTCCCTACCTATAGGGGGTCATACATACCCATTAACTTAAGAGTGTAAACAAATTGACTTTTGTTCAGCTGGGTTAAAACATTTTTAAAATAAAAGTATATTCTTAAAAATGCGTATACCAAATAAACCCTAACGGGTTTCAATTTTTTAATTATGCAATTTTCTTTTGTTTTCTCAATCCATTATACTCATAGGCAACACCCATAATATCAAAGACAGTTTTCTTCTCATATCTGTGAGATTTCCGTCCATTCTTCTGTAGAAGATGGAACAGGCGGATTAAAATTTTTGTTATTTCTCGGGTGTTTTGCTGTATAGCTTGATAAAGAATGTATAGATGGTCTTGAATCATTCCAATGGTGTATTGGTAACATAAATATTCATACCAGTTCATCGTTTGCTTTTCTCTGAGTACGTAATACCCTTTTTATTTTCTGTATACAATTGTTTTTTCTTACGCTCTCGAAGTTGTTTTTCAGTTCATCGATAATATATTGCAGTATGTGTCTCCAAGAAATATGAAAATATTAGAAGAAGGGGGATTTGAGGTTCGTCAATCTTTAATTACGTTTCCCCAGGAATACTGAAGGAATGGATAGGGGAGTTAGAACCTTATATAATAGAAGGGAAAATTATTCCATGTGTCAATCATAGTGTGTATTTGAATAGTAACACAGTAACAAAACCAGTAATACTTGCATATGAGGAATATGAATATATTAAAAAAATTACAAGTGAAACAAATAGCTCTCTTAAGGAATTTATTACAGTTGCCATTAGAGATAAAATAGATCAACACTTACTTAGTTAAAATGGATTTTTTTAATTTATAGTTGTCGTTTGGACATAAATTAAATGCAGTTTGATCGGTTCCCTGTATTTTAAGGAACCGATTATTAACTTTAATTTTTTTATGAGATTTTACTTCACTAAATACTGGGCCGAAATCAACAATTATTTATGTATACATTATTAACTGGCGTTTATACTTTTATTACAGATTTATAGTTGAAATTAGATACTGTAGAATCCAATGTTGCCTTATCATTTGTATAGAATAGTATAAAAACTCTATATAATGTTTTGTTTTTTAATTTTTCCTTAGCATAGCAATAAATAAAGTAGTCTGTTTTACTTTGATTATCTATATATTGTTTTATTTCATTAAATTGGACATCTGATGATGATTCAAAGCGTATAAATCTACTTTCGATAAACTGAAATTTAAGTTTTTTTATTTTATTCACTAAATGATATAGATAAGTAACTTGTGTAAAACGAGCATTAATTTCTACTACTGGATATAAAATATTATCTGAATCAATAATAGAATCAATACCTAATATACCTTTATATCCCATTTGTTTTATCAATTCACCAATCTTTAAGATTTGATTACTGTAGTTTTCTACGAGTTCATTACTAAAATTCGGGCTGAAATTCGTTCCTAAATACATTCCATCTTCAGTAATACGCTGTTCTGTTATTAATAGTAATTCTACTTTATCAGTAATCAATATTTGGCTATTCAGGTTATGCTTTATAGTATGCCATCCCTCTAGTAAAATTCTAAAATCTTGAGATCTTCTATTAATGAACTTTATAAATAAAGATAACTCTCTTTCGTTTTTTACTACTTTTAAACCTTTCCCTGAAGAACCAAAGGGTATCTTAAAAACAAATTTATTAAATCCTTCGTTTTGTAGATGACTATAAGCATCGAGAATTTCTGCAGTATTATGACAAAAGGCCCCTCTTGTTGTAGTAATTCCTTTTTCTAAAAGCAGCTCTCTTACATAAAATTTATTGTTTAACTTTTTAACTAGTTTGTAATCACAATTAAAGTAGTTATACGGCATTGTATCCTCTGTAACTATATAAGGTACAAGTAAATCCGTTTCCCCATTTTGTTTTACAGACCTAATCTTTTTAAAATCCTCTAAATCATTTATGAATTCAATTTGTGGGATTTCGACCCCGTTTGTATGCAAATAGTTCATAAAATCCTTATCAGGTCTATGCCTCAATAGAACAGTCTGATAAGGTTTAGCAGCGTATAACATTTGCTGTTCTTGTTGAATAACTAATTTTAACTGTCCTAAGTCTGTGACAGATGGAAAGGTATTTTGTTCATTCCACTCTTGTTCTTTATTTATGTTGTAATACCAAAAAATATTTTTCTCTTGTATATTCATTAACTATACACTCCATTTAGCGTCTTAACGGAATAATATTCATCTCATATATGCTAAGTAAATCAATTAAAAGCTCTTCGGTGGGAGGATGAAAAGTAGCTGCTCTAACATCTCGATACAGCTTCTCTAATACACTTCCTCGGCTTAGAGATGCCATGCCTTCTATTTCCATTGCATCCCATACTATCGAATTAGCCTTCTTAGTGACAAACTGTTTTGTAATTAAAATTTGGGTATTTACCTCTTTTACATCAACTTGCTTTGTTCCACTTAGATATGCATCAGTTAAAATTGCACTACGTGTAAGTTGGGAATATGCTACTTCTAAGTTGATTTTCATCTCCATTAACTTTTGCCGTAATTTTTCTGAAGATATTAACGATTTATTAGTTAGAGTATTTACTTTATTTTTCACTAACTGTACTATATATTCGTATGCTCTCTTAGCTATGCCATAATATACAGATACCAAAGTTAGCCTAAACCAATAAAGTAAGTTTAATGTATCTTCAATTCCTAGCCCTTCACGTCCTATTAATCTATCTTTTGGAACTAAAACATTTTTAAAGTAGACATCATGAGTTACAGAACTTTTCATCCCGGAGTAATCCCATGTCTCTTTAATTGAAACACCTTTATCATCTAATTGAGTTAATAAGGATGTTATTCCATACCTTGATTTTATCCCTTCCTGAAACCCATATATTGGGAGGTATTTCACTCTTGAGCTTCCTGAAACAAATCTCTTTCTTCCATTAATAATATACCCTTTATCTGACGGTTCAATTGTAATACTTATATTCTCTTTTATCTTATCTTTATCTGTTAAAAATGTTATTTTAGGATCACTAATTGAAGCTATTAATTCACCATTTAATGCTATATCTCTAAAAACATTATCTTTTTGATGACTTGATAAAACCCCATTTAATCCCCCAATTGAGTATAAGTGCATAGCAAGAATTAAGCCTGTTGAAGAGCAGGCTGATGATATCTCGATTAATAGATCACAAGTACTTTTAATATCATACTCTAAGCCTCCATATTTTTGTTCTAGTGTAACTTTATGAAGGTTATTATTTATAAGCTCATCAAAATTCTTATGTGGAAACTTCGAACAATCATCATATTCAGTATTTCTAGATTTTAAATTCTCTTTAAGAACATTTATGATATTAACATCTATGCTAGAACCCATTTTCTTTCTCCCAATTAACCATATTTTGATTACTTAATACATCATTATAATTACCTCGATTTCTAATAACGTATTCTTTAGTACCCATTAACAACACCTCTATAGGACTAGGGTGGCCTAGGAAATTTTGAGGGCTATAGGATAAACCGTATGCTCCAGATTTTAGTATGCAGATATAATCATGTTGAAAGATTTTAGGGAGTAGAGCATCTTTGCAGATAATATCTTCAGGAGTGCATAAAGGTCCCACTATAGTAATTTTCTCTTTATTGGCTGTTCTTTCTTCGATATTATTACCTCTGATAGTGATTACAGGATAATTACTTCTAATCATTCTACCTCTAAAGGTACAAGCTTGATGGTGATTAAGACCTCCATCTGTAATAGCAAAGTTTTCCCCCTTAGATTCTTTTGTGTACAATACACTTGTTACATAAATCCCACTTTCTGCTAAAAGGTATCTCCCACTCTCAATAATAAATCTTGTATTAGATAACTCCTTTTTTGCATCTGTTATTAAATCTTTTATTTTGTTCATTAAAATATCAAAGTTTAAATCGTTTTCTTGGGAAAAGTATGCTATTCCGAGCCCGCCGCCTAAGTTAACCATTTCCAAATCAATATTATATTTTTGCTTTATCTGTTTTGCTAAACCTAAAGTATAATTAAAAGTATCTATAATAGAATCTATATTTAGGTTTTGTGTTCCTGTATAGATATGTATCCCGACGAATTTTAGATATTTACTTTTTTTAATAGTGACTATTACATCTTCTACCTGTGATTCATCTATACCAAATTGTCTAGGGATGCCAGCCATTTTAATTTTTGCTCTAGCAATATCTTGATCTGGATTTATTCGAATTCCAACTCTTACTTTTTGATTTAATTGTTTCGCGAGCTCCATAATTGCGTAGACTTCTTGTTTTGACTCAGCTATTATGCAATATATTTTATTTTGTATAGCTGTTTTAAGTTCTTCTATTCTTTTTCCCGGACCAGAAAATATAATATTGTCTACTGAAAAACCAGCCTTTAAAGCAATATTCATTTCACCTAAAGAGGCTACTTCAACACCCGCACCCCAATTTGCAAAAAGATTTGCTATGGATACATTAGAGTTAGCCTTTAATGAAAGAAAGATATCAACATCATTACCTATTCTATTAGTAATGCTAAAAAACTTCTCCCTTAACATTTCTCCATCATATAAGTACATGGGGGTACCATGAGTTTTACAAATATTTACTATGTCTTCCTTATTAATGGTCACGTTTAATCTCCTCAAATTAAGTTCTTATTAATGTATTATGCTTATTATCTAACTATAAGAGATTTTATATATACTCTCTAAAGTTTAATTATTAATTTTGTTTTTTTGTAGCTTTTCTATTTGCTTAATAATATTTTCGATTGTAGAAAAATTCTCGAATAAAAGTTCATTGTCATTAAAAACAATGTCAAAAGCATCTTCTAACTCTACTATTAAATTTATAGATGCTAATGAATCCATTCCTAGTTCACTTAGCTCTAATTGCTTATTAATTTCATCATTAGTCTCCAATACCTCCCTTACAATTTGGGTTATTTTTTCCTCTATAAATTGATTATTTGTATCCAATATTCTCAAACCTCCTATAATTTTTAATTTTTTTCATTGAGTGAATCCACAAACTTGTTATAATATTCCTGAAGTGCATTTTTATTATACCAAAGTTTGGAGGAGAATATATATGAAAATAGAAGATGGTTGGGAAATATTAGCAGACGGCCTTCACATTCAGAGATACTTTTTACACATACGTCCTTGGTTTAAAGACGAATTAAAAAACACAAACTATGCAACAGAGAACATTTGGGACTTAAGTCAAAAGTATTCTAGTAACTTGTTGAGCAATGCAGGATACAACTTAGAAGTAAGTAGAGAGATTTCCTATCTATATAAAACATGGGATAGTCACTTTTTAGACGAGCAGACTAGACTAGACCTAAAAAAAGCTCTTGACTTAATAGAAAAATCAGATCTTTTATATATTGCTACTTTAGGTACAGGTACATTCTTAGGCGGTTCGCCAGAAAAATTTTATCCTTTCTGTACTTTCATTAAAAAAGATTCTAGCATATTAGATATAGCTTTACAGATACTACTTAACTCTTCACGTTCCATTGCTTATGGTTTTATCAAAAGTTTTGATATTGATTTAGCAAACAAAAAGTACTGGGAATCACCATGGAGTGAAGATAGTGTATCAACTGAAGAGATGGTATTACAGATATTCTCAAAATCGATTTGCTATAATTTTTTAGTCAAAACAAACCATGATGATGATGTTATTCTTTCAGAGTATAGAAAATTAAAATCAGTTGAAGAAAATCTTCCAAAAATCTTGATGGAAGTGAATCATGAAAATATTTCGGATTATATTAATTTATATTTCCCGCAAGATTCTAAGTTTAAAAAGTACTGGTATGGAAAAGGTGCTGGGCAATCTTAATATATTATAAGGAGGAAGAATGATGAAATTTATTGCAATTGAGGGTACTGATGGATCAGGAAAAACTACCATTAGACAATATCTATTTAACAAATTATCAGAATTAAGCGGAACTAGACCACTAGCCACAATTCCATTCTCTTGGCTGGATCCTCAATCTTCTTGCACCATTGTTAATAGCAAGTATGGGTGGGAAAAATATGACGAAAATGATATTATAAATGCTTATGTTCATGATAAAGAGTTATTATACCAAAAGATTATAAAACCGCATTTAGAATATAGGGACGTCATTGTTGATCGATACTATGTCAGTGATATAGTATTTCATTCTATAATTAATAACATTAGTATGAGTAAAACCATTGATAAATATAAATCTTCACAAGTTGGAGAACCAGATATCTGGATTTATGTAAAAACAGACCCTGAATTAGCTTATGAAAGAATAGTTAAGAGAAATCCTAATAATATTCATAAGTGGGAAAAAAGAGATTTAATAAAAAGATTTCACGAAAGATTTAATGAGGTTATGAGTACTATTCCTCCTGAAAAGCTGATTGTTTTAGAAAATAACGGTAGTCAGTTTGACCTTGTTGAACAACTAAACAATAAGGTACTAAATTTAATTACATATTAAATAAAAAAACAATTTACTTAAGTAAACCTTTGACTATACTCTAATACCAGTTTATGTTTCATTATATGTAAAAATACGAATTATAATTAATATATGAAAATCCTCTTTAACTGAATTTTTTCAAGTGAAGGGATTTTCATTTTTTTAAATACTGCATTTCCATTAGTTTAATGGAAATGCAGTATTTAAAAGGCTTTATATCCTAGTAGGCTCACAGCATGTTTTCCATAGATATCTTTTTTAGTTACAGAAAATAGAAAAATCGGCTCCCTACAACGTTTAGGAACCGATTTATTTACTTATCTTCTTATGCTAAAGTCCCCTTTAGTTGAACAAGAAATTTTGTTGAAGCACTTTTTTTATATAGTTAATAAGAAAATCTCTTTTCCCACCTACAATCTTCACAAAGGAATAATGAGCTTCAACTGATATATTTATATGTTCATAAATTCTTTTCTTAACCTAGAGTTCTTCAACAATTTCGACTGTATATCCCGTTTCTTCTTTTATTTTTCTAATACAATACTCTTCAAATGCTTCCTGTTCTTTTCCTCCCGATGGAATAGACCACATTTTTTTCTCTTCAGGGTTTCCTTGCAAGATCATTAATAAATACACCTGAAGAACCAAACCATTTTTGTGCTTTAGTTTACCCTCATTTTTAACTGTATAATTAATAGGATTCTATCAATCAATGAAGTTCCTTCTTCAAACCAACCTCCGGTTGTTTTGAAAAAATTGGATAAAAGTGTTGTGATAGAGAATGAAAGAGCGTATTGTAATTAGTAAAAGGATTTCATACCAAATCATGTAATCCCCAAATATCTTTTAGATAAATGTGTATATTCTTGTTGTAATAATATCTGAGTGGTCCATAATTTGTTGTGATTTTTTTAAGTCCTTATGCTCAGCGAAATATCTAGTACCATAACTATGTCTTAGATTATGTGCTGTTAGAGGCTTTTCATAAGCTATTGAATATTTTTCAATTAAGTTTTGTATCGCTCTAACCTTTATTGGCTTGCCTGATTGCAGTTGTTTTGTAAGTAATAATGCATTTATCTGGTGTTGTTATCCCTGTTTCAAGAATGAGAGATATGATTGCAAAATCACGTTCTCTATTTAGAGGATGTTGTGTTTTTAAATAATTCGTTAAATTTTTTTCCGAGTACCCCTAGAAAATAAATTCTCTAAATTTATTAAATTCTTCAGCTATTAATATAGGATTTAATCTGTTGACCGGCATCAAAAGGTTCTAAACGTTGTTGCTTATAAAGAATATTAACCATAACAATCTCTTTTAATAAAGGCGATATATGAAAGCCAAGGATAGAAAGGTAAGGTGGCAGCGATTTTTCTGGTTAACGTTTTTGGAGTTAATTGTTTGCCATTTAGCCTACGATTCACTGTATACTTTTTGGGATTGCAAACATAATCTTTTTTAATTCGAGTAGAATTTATATTTTGAAAAATAGTAAGACTAACATCTTTTATGGGATTAATTCCGCTATTTTCACAAGTTAGTATCCATTCAAGAAAATGTTCAAGATCGATTGCATACTCAATTAGCAATGATGCAGATAAACTATATATTTTACTTTAAAATAATCCTGAATATAGTACGGAAACTTTTCCATATGTTTAAACAGAAGCCGCCACTAGTTCACTAGTGTCCCCATATTTGGATTCAGTTCCATCGCTTAATTCTTTAATCCTTAAATCAACATATATTGTTACAAACTTACCAATACAGGTTCAGTCTTCTTGGTATTATTTATTAATAAAGTGAAAATTTAATTGTATTGACATTTTTTAGTATCCATATATAATATATCATATAAAAATTAGAAAATTTGTTATATATACTAAAATTAAGAAGTTAGGTAGATATTTTTCCAAGCGCATAAAAAAACAGCCAAAAATGTTCAAACACCTAAATTGGAATTATTAGTTCAATTAGAGGAGGGCGTATCTTCTACACGTGAAGTAATAGCCTACAATCGTCTAAAGTGGGAAGAACAATTATATAAAACATTTTTCAATAGATATTTTAGTGAAACAATTAAAGACGAAAAACCAAATAATAAAAAGATTATATTTAGTGAACCATTTAACTGAGAAGTGAAATGGTTCATCTTAGGGTATGGCGGTTATCTAGTAATGCAAGACGAAATTACACTTGGTATGTTTGTAATAGTGTTTTAATTTGGTTCACAATTAGTAGAGTCTTATCAAGGAATATATAATTTTTCTACGGAGGTTTCCTCTAATATTGCAAGCGTAGAACGATTACGTTATGTAATTGACAACGATTTATTTAATATTAGTAGACACGATTGGGCAGATAAAGTAGGTATCGGTATTGCAAGAACCTTATTTATTACCAGATACTGTTCTGAGTAACCTTATATTAGCCAATAAAAATATAGGTTTAGAAAAAATAGGGGGAATTTGTAAAGCTGTACAGATAGATAATTATAAAATGAGTGTGCCTAATAAATATAATTCAATAATAGGTGATAGAGGAATTAATATATCAGGCGGTCAACGGCAAAGGTTAGCTATAGTAAGAATATTAATTCGAGATCCAGAAATTTTAATTTTAGACGAAGCCACATCTGCACTAGACTACAAAACTGAATATTTAATCCCTAATGCTCTTGATCAAATAAGACATGAAAAAACAACTGAATTAATTGGCTCTTCAGTAAAATTATTTTACTCATCCACTACATACAATTTAGTTTAATTAAAAATCTCACTACTTCAATAAAAATGTACTAAAAGGGGTCATATTTTATGGAAAAAATACCTTTAACTTCTGCCCAGCGTGGAATTTGGTATGCACAAAAACTTCAGGAAAACAATAATGTCTTTAATACGGCAGAATACGTAGAAATTAATGGGAAAGTTAATGTGAATCTTTTGAAAGATTCAATTAAGCAAACTATTCTTGAGTGTGAAGCACTAAATGCAAATATTTATGAAAAAGATGATGATTTATATCAAACTATTAATGAAAAGAAAGAAATAATAATAGATTATCACGATTTATCGGGTAATAATGATGCACACAATTTAGCGATTAATTGGATGAAAGAAGAAATGGAACTAGAAATAAATCTTTCGAATGATCAGTTATATCGAGAGATGATTTTCCGTATTGATGATAATAAATATTATTGGTATCAGAAAATTCATCATGCAATTATAGACGGTTATGGTGTTTCTCTAATTTTAAAAAAGGTTTCTGATATTTATACTTCTAAATTGACTAACGTTTGTATAAATAATGTTAGTTTTGGCTCAATAAGTTCTATAATTGAAGAAGAAAATAACTATTATAATTCAGATAAGTATTTACAGGACAGTAAATACTGGATAAGTAAAATGAAGTATCATCCGGAGATAGTTAGTTTTAATAATCATCAACAAATGAATCGAGATACTTTTATACCTAAAGGTCAATTCATTCGAGAAACTAGATATTTATCAGCTTGTACAATTAAAAAACTTGAAGATTTAGCTCACTCTCTAAAAATTAATTGGTCTGAAATTTTATTATCTGCGATTGCAATATATTTAAGTTCAACTACTGGACAAAATAAAATAATACTTGGACTACCAATGATGTGTAGGCTCGGTTCAGTATCACTTATAATTCCATCAAATGTGATGAATGTTCTACCTCTAAATGTTAATGTTGAAAGTAACAATAGCATTAATAATTTAATTATGCAGGTTTCAAAGGAAATATTAGAAATTAAAAAACATGAAAAATATCGAAGTGAATTAATTAGACGAGAGCTCGGTTACGTTGGTACTAATCATAAATTATTTGGACCTGTAGTAAACTTTAAAACTTTTGATTACAGTTTAAATTTCGGAGGTGTAAAAGGTTTAGTTCATAATCTTTCAGCAGGTCCAGTAGAAGACATTTCAATTAATATTTACATTGATGTAGAAACGTCTACTATAAAAGTTGAAATGGATGCAAACCAAAGACTATATTCCGAAAGCGACATTTCTTTACATAGTGATAGGCTAATAAATTTAATTGATACTTTACTGGATACTGAGATTGATTCTGATGTTGGTTCTATAGATATTTTGTTAGAAAAGGAACGTCTAGATATTTTAAATAAATTCAATACATCAGAAAGTCATATATTAAAATTTCAAACGATACACGGTATGTTCGAGTATCAAGTTGAAAAAACCCCCAATAATATAGCTATTCAATCTGGAGATACGAAAATTACATATAAGGAATTGAATATTAAAGCGAATCAAATTGGGAGAGAACTCCAAAAAAGGGGTGTGCATTCTGGTGATATTGTTGGATTAGGTTTTGAACGTTCAATTGAAATGATAGCTTCTATACTTGGGGTATTAAAGGTTGGTGCAATTTATTTACCAATTGACCCCAAATATCCCGCTGACAGAATTTCACTTATATTAAATGATTCTGGTGCATCATTTTTGTTAACCGACCATTCAATTAAAGGTAATATTTCATTTCAAGGAGTTAAAGTTTCCTTAAATAATATATATCTTAATGAAGTAAATAATTTAAATAGTGATGTAAAAACTACAGATATAGCCTATATTATATATACTTCAGGAACAACCGGAAAACCAAATGGTGTAATGATTGAACATAAATCGGTTATTAATTTTCTGCAAACCCTTGAAGAAAGAAGTCCACTTAAGGATACAGACTCACTTTTGTTAAAAACCACTATATCTTTTGATGCGTCTGTTTGGGAATTATTTTGGTGGATGTGGAAAGGGGCACGCCTTAGCTTATTAGAAAATGATGCTGAAATGGACCCTTTACTTATTATAGAAGCTATTAATAAATATAAAATTACACATCTTGAGTTTTCACCGTCTATGCTTCAAGTTTTTTTAAATTATGTAAATGAATTTAAAATGTGCGACAAATTAGTGACTGTTAAGTATGTTTCTGTAGGCGGTGAAGTTTTGTCTGCTAATTTGACAAGATGCTTTTACGATACACTTACATTAAAAAATAATACTAGGTTATATAATACTTATGGCCCTACAGAGACCACCGTTGAAGTATCAAGTTACCTGACTCAAGGAAATGAAACGTCGTCAATTCCAATCGGGAAACCAAATCTTAATACAAAGTTTTATATTTTTAGTGATTCATTTAAATTGCAACCTATTGGTGTCACAGGAAATTTGTATATTGCTGGGAAAGGACTTGCAAGGGGTTACTTAAATAGAGCTGATTTAACTAAAGAAAAATTCATTGAGAATCCTATTGTTCCAGGTGAACGGATCTACTATACGGGTGATTTAGCAAGGTGGCTAGTAGATGGTAATGTAGAATATATGGGTAGAGTAGATAACCAAGTAAAGGTACGAGGGTTTAGAATTGAGGTAGAAGAGATAGAAAACGCTCTTTATAAAACCGGGTTAATACAACAAGCAGTAATAATTCCTACTAAAGCTGAAAAGGAAAGTCTAGAATTAATTACTTATTATGTAACTAATAACTCTGTAACAACTGAAAAAATAAAAGAAAAATTAAGTGAAGTTCTACCGTCTTACATGATACCTAGTTATTTTGTTGAATTAAAGGATATACCTTTAACTATTAACGGGAAAATTGATTACAAATCTTTGCCTAAGTATATTCATAAAAGTAAAAAGGATTCCGAAGAAAGGTCTTTAACTCAATTAGAAAATGAATTAGCAATCGTATGGAGTGCCGTACTAGGGACTAACAAACCTTCACTGTTAGATAATTTCTTTGATTTTGGGGGACATTCACTTAAAGCTGCAAACTTAGTGACAAAGATTCATGATACATTTCAAGTTAAATTATCAATAAAAGATGTCTTTGATAACCCTTTATTTAAACAGCTAGCAAAACAAATAGAAGGAAAAAGAAAAGAAAAACCTATAGTTATACCTCAAATAAGTACCAAGAACAGTTATGTAATCTCTCCTCTACAAAAGAGGATGTTTGAAATGAACAAAATCTCACCATCAAATATTGTATACAATATGCCTTCTGTTACAGAGTTGAAAGGAACTTTAAATGTAAAACGTTTAGAAAATGCAATTTCACATTTAATAGAAAGACATGAGACTTTAAGAACATATTTTTTAGAAGTAAACTCTGAAATAAGACAAAAGATAGCGTCATTTTACTCTTTTAAGCTTAATGTCATTGAAATGGATGATCCTAAAGAAATAGCTAATTATATTAATAAATTTGTTCAACCTTTTAACCTTAATAATTTACCACTTTTTAAATGCGACTTATTAAGAGTGGGGGAAGATAGCTATTTATTTTTACTAGATATGCACCATATTATATCAGATGGAATTTCATTAAATATATTTATGAATGATTTGATAAAATATTATAACGGAGAGAGCCTGTCACCCTTACGTGTTCAATATAAAGACTATGCAAACTGGCAACTGTCTCGTATTAAAAGTATAGAAGAGCAAGAAAATTATTGGAGAAATTTATTCAAGGATACATTCTCAATGGTTAAGCTGCCTACTGATTACGAAACGCAACAAGAATTAGATTTTAAGGGTAATAATATTGAGTTTGTTATTAATAAATCACAAAAAGAGAAATTGTATTTAATTGCTAAAGAGAAAAATACAACTCTATATGCAGTTATGTTAACTATTTATACTATTATGCTATCTACTTATAGTAAGAATAATGACATTATTATTGGAAGTATGAGCGGGGGACGCACGCATTCAGATTTAGAATCTACCATGGGCTTATTTGTAAATACTGTTGCGGTTAGGAACCAGCCACTCGATAATAAATTATTTTATGATTTCTTAGAAGAAGTAAAAGAAAACGCTTTAAAAGCTATTGAAAATCAAGAATATCCCTTTGATGAGGTACTTAATAATTATCAAAAAAATATTAATCTTAATAATCAGATTTTAGAATCGATGTTTCTTTTTCAAAAAGTTATTAAATTAAATGAATTCAAAGGAGATTTAGAAATAAAGTCTTTTAAAATGATCGAACAGCCTGTATCAGATTTTAAATTAATATTAGAAATTATTGATAATGACAGCGAACTTAAATGTATATTAACGTACTCAACTACTTTATATAAATATAGTACGATTAAAGGACTAATAGATAATATGTTAAATATAATTGAACATATTATCTCTAACTCAGGAGATACAATTTTAAAAATAAAAGAAAAATCAGTTGTTAATGCAGATGAATGAATATTTAATCACAGTCTATTACATATACAATAAGAGGTTAGTATAAGGCTGAAGAGCACAATTTTAAAGCTTTTATAACTGAAGGGTATTATCGTACTGGTGACTTTATAAAGATGACCGAAGATGGATACATAATTGTTGAAGGCAGAGTAAAGGATTAGATTACTCGGGGAGGAGACAAAATCTCAGCAGAAGAAGTTGAGAATCATCTCTTAGCACACAAAGGTATTACCAATGTAGGATAGTATCTATCCCAGATTTGTATTTAGGTGAGCGAATTTGTGCCTATACAATAGCAAAAGTAAATCGTCCTACTTTTAAAAGAGTTTTTAACTTTAAGAGGTGTAGCTGAATATAAATTTTCAGATCAAGTAGAATTTATTACTGAACTCCCTGAGACTGGAGTAGGGAAAGATAGCAAAAAAGAATTACGTAAAGATAAATATAGGAAGATTAAAATTAATTATTAAATTACTTACATTGTGAGGGGAATATATAATGACTTTACCAACTATTAAAGACTACCTAATGCCAACAAAAAATGATTTACCAACTAATAAAGTAAAATGGAATGTTGATAAAAAACGTGCGATTTTACTGATTCATGATATGCAAGAGTATTTTATTGACGCTTATGAAGAAGACTCAATTTTAATAAAAACTCTTGTGAAGAATATAAATATACTAAAAAGCACGTGTAAAGAGCTTGGAATCCCAATTATTTATTCTGCTCAACCTGAAGGTCAAACTTCTCACCAAAGAGCTTTGTTAGAAGACTTTTGGGGAATGGGAATTCCCCAAGAAGATAATAAGCAAAGGATTATTAGCAGTTTGACTCCTGAAAAAGATGATATCTTATTAACTAAATGGAGGTACAGTGCTTTTAAAAAAAATGACCTATTAGACATTTTTAAAGAGCAAGGACGTGACCAGATAATAATTTGTGGAGTGTACGCTCATATAGGCTGCCTTTTAACTGCAGCAGATGCATTTATGGAAGGTATACAACCATTTTTCGTTGGAGATGCTGTGGCTGACTTTTCTTTAGAAGATCATAAACAATCACTAAGTTATGCATCAAATAGGTGCGCTAAAACAATTACTACCGAGCAAATAAAACAAGCACTATCTAATGAGAATGATGATTTAACTAAAGATTACATCCGTAAACATGTCGCTGAATTACTTAGCTATAATGAGTTTCAGTCAATCAATGATGATGAGAACTTAATTTTATTAGGGATGGACTCCATAAGAGTTATGACTTTTATGGGAAATCTAAAGAAAAAAGGAATCAATTTATCTTTTGTAGAACTTGCTATGGAACCGACTATTCATAATTGGTGGGAGCTTATAGTAAGCAAGAAAGGTGAAGTACTTCAATAGTAAAACTTGATTTATACATAGTTAATTTAACAAGTCACTGTTATGGGATAAATTATTTTTAAAGTAGGTAAATCTCCATAACAGTGTTTTATACGGTTCAGAATAACATTCAAATTCTATAAAAACCCTATATGAAGAAGGTAAACGTTGTTTACTAGTAAAAACTAAATCAATCAAATTTCATTTTTAATAAAAAATAAGGAGGTATTTAATAGTGTTTTATTGCGTAAACCTTGAGGAATACAACAACAATAAAGGTATAACTAGTTATGAAGATAAAAGTAATGGAGAACTAGACTCTTTAGCAGGACTCTCTTTACCAAAAGATTTTTTTCGTGAGGACATGAACTTTATTTATGAGAGTCAAGATATACCTTTTATATTTAATATTAACAATGATTTTGATAACTTTGAAGTGGATAATCAACTTATAAAAATCAGGCCAAACTTATACTCAGATATTTTTTTTATTGGCACTTGTTACGGAGGTAGTTATTCCCATAATGTGGATTTAATGAATGACAATAATATTTACTCTAAAAAATTTCATTTATCAGACTTAAATAGCGAAATATCTGATAATGGTGATATTTGTTTCAAAACTTTTGATTACATGCATTCACATCTAGGTATTAACAAGTTTATAAAACCTAAAATTTGGTTATATCATATGTCACTTGATTCTAATCTGAAATTAGATCACCTTAAGTTTGGTTATAATCCGTTTATACATATTTTTTCTATTACAATGAAGGAGGTATAACAATTTGAGTAAATCAAAAGTAATTTTTAAAGAGAACTTCGATTGTAAAAACCTTACAATAAATGCTGTTTTATCAAGAGTTATACCAATATCAGAATTTATTTGGAACCAGGCAGGGTTAGCAATCTATGAGAACGAGAACGAGAACGAGAATAATCTAATCTTTACTCCTTACTATATAAATGATTATGATCATCTTTATAACACGGCTAATATAAGAAGAAATGAATATAAATCACCAAATTTTAAACTTTGCTTAGAAAAAATAATTTCTATTCTAAACAGTGGTAGTTCAGCACTAGTACGTGTTGATATTTTCGCTTTACCATTTAATATGTATTATGGCAAACATAGGGGACCACATTACATTGAAATTACACACATGGAACATGACCAATTTTTTGTGTGTGACCATTTTTATAAATATTCTGGTTTTGTTGATATAACCATTATTGCAAAAGCTATGAAAACTAGAATGGATTTTGAAGGCAATAATGAATACATTTTCTATAGTTTCAATACGGATGGATATTCCTTTAAACTAGATAGAGATTATTTATTTAAAGTTATGTCTAAAAATAACTCCCATATATTAGGAGAAGGAACGGTGGATTTTTTTGATATACCAAATCACAAACGGTTGGTAGGTCTAAAAACTTTTGATAGGTTTGATAATTACTTAGAAGAACATTTCCATCAAAAAGGGCCATTAAAGGACATATATAAAAGTTTATTTGATTTGAGTAATTCAAGATACCATTATTCAAAAATTATTTCGAAATATAAAGATAATTATAACAATCTTGAATTGATTGAAGACTTATACTTAGCTAGTTATCAGAAATTTAGAATAGCAGCTAATTTAGTCCTTAAGTTAAGAGCATCTAAACAAGAACGAGCATATCTTACTAACATAAGGGATATATTATCTTCAAACTTAAATATTGAAAGAGAAGCATCTAAATTAGTTGAAGATTTTATTTTAAAAGAAGATGTACCTAAAACGTTTTATAAATAATTTCTATAAAAAATTTAATAAACTACAAATACTAAATAACATATTTAAGCTTAGCTTACAAAGTAACCTACTAATGGGTTCAATTTACGTTAATTTATATTGATTAACGTAAATTGAATTCTAAACCTATGTAAATGTCAGCCTAAACATGCACACTTTTGCTTGTCTAAGGCTGTACATAATTACTCATTCTCTTTATTAAAATGATCCTTAAGTCGATAAGATTTTCCAACAACACTAATGACTGTGTTTGCATGTTTAAGATTTTGAAGTAAATCATGAAATTTAATGAAATATGTACTTGTGCATTTTTTAGCTGTTGTGATGCCGATAGAAGTGGCCAAGTGGGTTTTTCTTTGATATTTAGCTGGAACTGAGTATTGATTTGACTAGTAGGAAATCATGTTCGATGCATTGACTTTTACAAGTGTGTATTTGATTCTGTAAGAATCTCTTATTGTGCTCTGTGGTAGGGGCTGTAAGAGATTCTTTTCTTATTTTTATACGTTAAAAATAATGTTGTTTGAATTTTCATTAGTAACATTTCCTCACAACTAATTCATTAAATGGAAGTATAAACATGCTGTAAACTTTATAAAGAGTTGTAATTGATATAGAAAATAAAGAATTAAAAAGAAGGCATCAATTAGATAGTAGCTGATAAATATATTTATTTAAAAATATTGAGATTTTATTCCTTTTATATTATAATTTTCTGTATATGTAAAAAAATAGATTTTTAATTTTAATTAAACAAAAATTGAAATTCCAAAGAATGTAATGAGAAGAATATGTATATTCACTTGTTTGGTTATATTAGAATGATTGCCAAATCTCTCGAGATAGTCGAGAAAAATACATTCTAAACTCGTAGTATTAAAATGGAGTTTATGTTTATTATCAAATTCTTATTCAGGTTAATGTATGCTCAAGAAAAATAGTTTTTGTTGTAAATTCAAAAATTCGGAAGTGAAGTTCTTTTTGTTGACTTTTAGGAGGTAATGTATGAATAAAAGTAAACTGATTTGTTTGGCACATGCAGGGGGATCTGCACAAATTTTTAAAAAATGGGGCCGTGTTTGTGATTCAATTGAATTTATCCCAATTGAGTACTCCGGTAGAGGAAGCCGCATCGGTGAAAAATTATTTACGAATTTAAATGAAATGGTTGATGATGTATATAAACAAATCTTAATTCATATTAATGAATGTGAAAAATATTCAATTTTTGGTCATAGTTTTGGGGGATTGGTAGCATTTGAATTAATTAGAAATTTTGATTCTTTTACTCCTGAGCATGTTTTTATTTCAGGAATGGGTGCTCCTCATAAAAGAAAGTCACATTCCTCTTTTCATTTACTACCGGATGTTCAATTTATTGAAAAAATAAAACATATGAATGGAACTCCGTCTGCAGTTCTCGAAAATAAAGAATTAATGAATTTTTTTTTACCGATATTAAGAGCTGATTTTAAAATGAATAATGAATACCAATACAATACAGAGTTAAGTAGAATCAAAGAAGATTTATCAATTATTTTTGGAAATAAAGATCATATAATAGATAGGAACAATATACTATCTTGGAGAGATTTGACTGATGGGGATTGTGATTTCTTTGAAATCGATGGGGATCATTTTTATGTAAATAGAAATTATAGTGATGCTTTAAATATTATATCTAAAAAAATGTCTGCATCAATAATACCTTCAATAAAGGAATAGAATGATGAGAGTAGTAAATTGTTTTTTATGTGATATCTTTTGTATATCTAAAAACGGATAGAATTTTAACATATATTATTTTTTGAGGTGACAGTATTAAAATTTCCTCCCTGAAAATATCTGCTAATATTCAATTTATAGACGTTTGTAAAAATAGTTATGGGGTTACAGATGTTTGTATAAATTCTAGCTATTATGAAAAAATGGATAACTAAAATTGTTATAATTAACCAATAGGGAAACCGTACGAAAATGTAACAATAAATGTTTTAAATGAGGAACTCCAGATGGAATGACGTATACTCAGTAATTTTAATATTTCGGATTCAAACTAAAATACGGTTAATTAATATGTAATTTTAACATAATAAAGGCGAATCCTAGAGGAGAAATTCGTCTTTGTTTGTATTGGGTTGGTATTTAACATATATATTATTCTACCAATGATCAATTTAAGCGGAATCTTAAGATTTTAAAAACATAAAAATGATGTTCTGCATTAGTTTCTAATAAAATATGTACTAAATGTAGTAGAAAAGTCTAAAGGTTATAATAGTAAAATTTAATCCTATAGTAAAAAAATAAAAAATTTTATTTAGTTAGGACATAATCATACTATACATAAATAATGAACTAAATTATATGATAATTTAAATTTCTTTTAAATCAAAATAATGTTTATTTTAGAAGTTTAATAAGAATTAAAAAAGTGTTGAATTATATTATTTAGAAAGATTTGTGAAAGAACTAAGTATCGATTGTGTTGTATCAGAAGTAAAGATTTATGAGGAAGAAATGAGGCTAAAAGATTTAAAACGAAGACAAAAAGAAAAGCTTCGTCTGAAAGAGGAGAAGGGGAAATTTTGAAATATTATAGTTATATTTGATGAAAAATAAAAGATGGAAAATTACCTCAATTTATCGATTATTAAAAGAAAATGCCCACTGTCCATATGGGATACTAAACTCTTGGAATAGAGAGAAGCAATTACTACCAAACTCAACACAAAACATCGTCTTAAAAATAAAGAATTAACTAAAAAAATTATTCAAATTCATCAAATAGTCGTTTCGTGCGACTTTAAAGAAAGATGGAAGTATATTTATTTGTTCAAAATAGGTCTCTTTTGAACAAATAAACCTATTAGTATTTCGAAATGTTCAGGGATAACATAAGGATGCATATTTTAGGAAAAGAAAGGACAATTTAATGTTCAGTATTTATGCAATCAAGAAGCTGAAATCTATGGATGACACCACATACAATAACCTGTTAAATTTGGTTTCAATAGAAAAGAAAAGAAAAATAGAACGTTATAAAAAAAAAGAAGATGCCTATAGAACTTTGTTAGGTGATGTAATGATTAGATCTATTATTTGTAAACGATATAAAATATCTAATCAAGATATAAAGTATAGTTACAATAAGTATGGTAAGCCAAATTGGATAGGAGATAAATTTTTTTGTTTTAATATTTCTCACTCAGGGGATTGGATTGTTTGTATTGTAGGTAATACTTCAGTAGGTATAGATATTGAACAAATGCGTCCAATCAAGTTAGAAACAATTTCACAATTGTTTTCAATGAAAGAAATTGAGGATTTGAATTTAAAGGTATTAACCGAAAAAAATGATTATTTTTATGATTTATGGACTTTGAAAGAAAGTTATATAAAGGCAATTGGTACAGGTCTTTCAACTCCTTTCAACTCTTTTACAATAAAAAAAAATGAAGAGGAAGGTATTAGTATTAATCAAGGTGATACTAATAGTTCTTACTTTTTTAAACAATATCATATAGATTCTAATTATAAATTATCAGTATGTGCCAATTCTAATCAATTTCCGCATAAAGTTATCCTTAAAAACATACATGAAATTATTGATGACATATCTGAAACTGATAGTATATCTATTTATTCATGACGGTGTTTTACATAAGGTAGTTTACTCAGACTGATAGAGTGTTTAGTGTACTGGTAATTTTAAAAGGAATAATAAGTTTCTTTTTTGAAAAAAACGCTTATTATTCTTTTTGTTTCTAAATATGGAATTTATTATTAATAATAATGTAATATTATAGCAAAATATTTAAATTTTTTGTATAATATGTTTGGAAAATTTATAATCATTAAGCAATTTGAGGTGTGATATAGATATAAAGAATGTAAAGAGTACTTTTGTAAATATGATTATTTTTTGAAATTTTGTTATGAACCTAAAATAAAGGAAAAGGGAATGAATACATATATGGATTTGAAAGGGAAAATTGCTTTAGTAACTGGTGCTGCACAAGGTATTGGAGCTGCTGTAGTTAAAGCTCTGGCTGAATTAGGTGTATCTGTAGTAGCCGTAGATAAAAATGAAGAAGTATTAGATAGAATGGCAAAAAATTCACAAAAAAATAATCAACATGTTGTTGTCTTTCAAGCAGATGTTAGTGATCGCAAAAGGATAGATAAAATAGTAGAAGAAATTGAATCTACTATGGGGCCAATTGGTATTTTAGTAAATGTAGCAGGAATTTTACGTATTGGCTCTGTGGAATCTTTGAGTGATGAGGATTGGCATTCAACATTTGAAGTGAACACTACGGGTGTATTTTATGTTTCGCGCGCTGTAATTCAATATATGAAACCCCGTAAGGATGGGGTCATTGTTACTATAGGTTCAAATGCAGCTAGTATACCACGTGTAGGGATGTCTGCATATGCAGCGTCTAAAGCGGCAGTTACTTCGTTTACAAAAACTATGGCTTTAGAATTAGCCGAATACAATATTCGCTGTAATATTGTATCACCAGGTTCCACAGAAACTGAAATGCAACAAAAAATGTGGACTGATGAAAGTGATATGGAAAAAGTAATTAAAGGTTCTCTAGAAAATTATAAATTAGGAATTCCTCTAAAAAAATTGGCTACGCCTTCTGATATTGCGGAAGCAGTTTTATTTTTGGTTTCTAACCGTTCTGCACATATTACAATGCATAATATGTGTGTTGATGGAGGAGCAACTTTAGGAGTTTAATATTAAATTTGGGAGGTTATTAGTAGATGAGTTATATGACTGAATATAAAAATTCAGCTCTACAATTATTAAATGATTATAAGGTTGGTTCTTCATTTTTTTTTGCGTCTCCTAATTGTACAATTCTTACCCAAGGGGTATTTGCTACAGTAAAACATAATGAAACTGAAAATTTTCATGAGATTGTTCAAGCTGCATTAAAAAATGCAAAGCAAGCCGGGAATCCGAATCCTATTGTTGTTGGTGCTTTGCCGTTTGATCGTAGAAAAGAAGTCCAACTCATCGTACCAGAATATAGCAGAATTACTGAGCGTTTACAGTTGGAGACAACAAATGAGATAAAACGAAATGAGAAAATTACATTTGAAATGACACCGGTTCCAACTCCTGAGGCTTATATGAATGGTGTGAAGCAAGGGATTGAAAAAATTCAGGACAGAGATTTAAAAAAAATCGTTCTATCTAGATCGTTAGATGTTAAATCTTCAGAGAAGATTGATAAACAAAAACTACTTCGCGAATTAGCAGAGCATAATAAGCACGGTTATACATTTGCTGTGAATTTACCGAAAGGTGAAAACGAGAACAATAAGACATTAATTGGAGCAAGCCCGGAATTGCTTGTTTCACGTAGTGGTATGCAAGTCGTTTCTAATCCATTAGCTGGTTCAAGACCAAGAAGTGACGATCCAGCTGAAGATAAAAGAAGAGCAGAGGAATTACTCTCTTCACCAAAAGATTTACATGAACATGCGGTAGTAGTTGAAGCGGTTGCCGCTGCACTTCGTCCGTATTGTCATACATTACATGTTCCAGAAAAGCCATCAGTTATTCATAGTGAAGCGATGTGGCATTTGTCTACAGAAGTGAAAGGTGAACTTAAGGATCCAAATACTTCTTCTTTACAATTAGCAATTGCTCTTCATCCTACACCAGCAGTTTGTGGAACTCCAATGGAAGAAGCAAGAGAGGCTATTCAAAAAATTGAGCCATTTGACCGTGAATTCTTTACAGGAATGTTAGGGTGGAGCGATTTAAATGGAGATGGCGAATGGATTGTTACAATTCGTTGTGCGGAAGTGCAAGAGAATACACTTCGTTTATATGCAGGAGCTGGAGTTGTTGCTGAGTCAAAACCAGAAGATGAGCTAGCAGAAACATCAGCTAAGTTCCAAACAATGCTGAAGGCTTTAGGATTAAGAGATAATTCGTTGAATGAAAAATAGGGGGAAGAAAGAATGTTAACAGGTTATACGGAATGGCCAAAAGAATTTGCCGATCGCTATCGAGAAGAAGGGTGTTGGCTTGGTGAAACATTTGGCGGAGTGTTAAGAGAACGTGCTGAAAAATATGGAGATCAGATTGCGGTTGTAAGTGGTAATACGCATATAACGTATAGTGAATTCGATAAAAAAGTAGATCGTTTAGCTTCAGGTTTACTGAGTTTAGGAATAAAGAAAGAAGACCGAGTTGTAATCCAGTTACCTAATATTATAGAGTTTTTCGAAATATGTTTTGCACTATTTCGAATTGGAGCGCTTCCTGTTTTTGCATTACCTTCACATCGTAGTAGTGAAATTAGTTATTTTTGTGATTTTGGTAAGGCGAGTGCTTACGTTATTTCAGATAAGGTTCTTGGCTTTGATTATCGAAAACTAGCAAGAGAAGTAAAAGAGAAAGTTCCCACTTTACAACATGTAATTGTAGTAGGAGAAGGAGAAGAATTTTTGAACATAAGTGATCTTTATATGGATCCGGTTCCATTACCAGAAGTTTCTCCAAATGATGTTGCGTTTCTCCAATTATCAGGAGGGACAACAGGACTTTCTAAATTAATTCCTAGAACACATGATGACTATATTTATAGCTTACGTGTTAGTGCTGAAATTTGTAATTTAAATACAGAGAGCGTCTATATGGCAGTTCTTCCAGTAGCACATAATTTTCCGATGAGTTCTCCAGGGACATTTGGAACCTTCTATGCGGGTGGAAAAGTCGTGTTGGCAACTGGAGGTAGTCCAGATGAGGCATTTGCTCTTATCGAAAAAGAAAAAGTGACGATTACTGCTCTTGTTCCGCCATTAGCAATGATATGGCTTGATGCTGTATCTTCTCGTAATAACAATTTATCAAGCCTAGAAGTTCTTCAAGTAGGTGGTGCTAAGTTTAGTGCTGAAGTTGCAAAACGTATACGTCCTACATTTGGATGTACGTTACAGCAAGTATTCGGTATGGCGGAAGGATTAGTGAACTATACAAGATTAGATGATCCGGAAGAAATTATTATTCATACACAAGGTAGACCAATGTCTGCACTAGATGAAGTACGAGTTGTTGATGAAAATGACAACGATGTAAAACCGGGCAAAGTAGGTAGTTTATTAACACGAGGTC
>NZ_JXIS01000034.1:0-37879 GCF_000836715.1 Bacillus sp. L_1B0_5
TCTTCTTTAGGCTTTACTATTTCTTGTGCTTTCGGTTCTTCTTTGACTTTTGCCTCTTCTTTAGGCTTTACTATTTCTTGTGCTTTCGGTTCTTCTTTAACTTTTACTTCTTCTTTAACTTTTGCCTCTTCTTTAGGCTTTACTATTTCTTGTGCTTTCGGTTCTTCTTTAACTTTTACTTCTTCTTTGACTTTTACTTCTTCTTTAGGCTTTACTATTTCTTGTGCTTTCGTTGTTTCTTTCGCTTTTGCTACTTTCTGCGTCTTTACTTCTTTCTTTTCTTTAACTGATTTTTGTACTTTCGTTACTTGCTTCGTTTTCTCTTCAGTTTTCTTTTCAGTTGGTGCTGTACTTGATAGGAAAGAAACGTTTGCATAAGCAGTTTTTCCTTTATACTCAAATTGCAGCCATCCGTCTTTTACTTGATGCGTTGATTCAATTACATCATCTTTTTTTAGTCTGCCAAGAATTTCTGAATCTGTGTTTGCTTCGGTACGTACATTTAACAAATTCGCCGTTACATGATACACATCTTTTGTAAACTCCGAACTTACAAACACTTCTTTACCGTTCAATTCAATTTTTGACCAGCCATCTTCGGTATTGATGACTTTTAACTCTTGCCCATTCTTTACTTTTTCGACCACTTTTGATTCTGTAGTCGGTTTTTCACGTACGTTAAGTACATCTGCTGTTACGATTGTTTCTGCGGTAGCAGTTGTGGTAAACGCCCCCAATCCAAAAATAGTTGCTGTTGCTGCGCCAATTACTTTTTTCATATTAGCCTCCATTATATTTTTTTGAATTTTATCAAATGTCTATGTAAAATTGTATAATTTTACAAAATATCAAAACATTTGCAACAGTATATTAATACGACTTAATATACTGTTATTAAAACTCCTCACTTCAATACTAACAAATTCTCATTTCTAATTCTATATATTATAAATCTCCTTATCTTTTATAAAAGCCCCATGCCCTTCTTCACACTAAATAGTTGTTGCAATTCCCGCCAAAAATAAACTTACGATTGCTAAAATTTGAGTAGCGACTATAGCCCCTCTTAAATGAAACTTATAATCTTTATATCCTTTCATACCTGCCGTACTAGGAATCACAACAAACCTTGGAGTAATCCAGCAAAAAATTAGCCAATCAATTATAAGTAAATCTACTAAATTGAAAATCATTAAAATACCAAAAGTGTGTAAATAAGCATCAATATACAATAATTTTTCATGCTTATGTAATATATATGTAGAAACGAAAGGACAACCGAAAAGAATAGCATTATATACAATATTAAAGTAAATGGTTTGCTTTTTTTCATGAATCGATTTTGGAAAAACTACTTTTTGAATATCTTTCGGATAATCAGTTAACGATAGTCGAGGATTATAATATAAGGACCCTAAAATCATTACGGATAGTACAGTAGACATGATGACACCAACGTACATCATTTGCTCAAATTGATTCATACGCTTCATTCACCCTTTCTGTAATTACTATGTTGATCATTCACTTAATTACACATTGTATGTACGTACATAATCAAAAATTAACAACTAGCTTTAATAGCGAGGCAAACAGATGTAAACGTACTAAAAGCAATGATTGATCCAAATAATATCCCTTCTCGCAAAATTTTACTAAGCGTAGGTTTTACATCGGAGAAAGTTTGTGAGATTGATGGATTACCTGGGGAGATTTTGAGCACATACATATAATTACAAAAAGGCAGTGCTACTTATGTAGCACTGCCTTTTTCTTTATTGGAATAATCCTCTTCCTTTATTCATTTACTTATAAAGTATTATCAGTTCTTCTTTATGTTCTGTATTTCCACATTATAAATATTTCACGTCAAGGAGAGATGACTGAAATGAATAATCAAAAAATTGAACTTACTGGTCGTATCGTTACACCTAATGATCCTGATTATAATTCAGCGCGTGAAGAATTCAATACATTCTTCAACAAATTTCCGTTAATCATTGTTTTTGCTCAAAATACACAGGATGTAGTAAACGCCGTTCGCTGGTCAAGGCTACATAACGTTCCTATACGCATGCGCTCTGGACGTCATAATTATGAGGCATTATCCGTCAGTAATGCTGGTCTTGTAATTGATGTAAGTGAAATGAAACAATTAGAAATAGATCACAATAATGGAACTGTAACTATTGGGACTGGATGGAGAAATATTTCTTTAATTGAAACACTTGCAGCTGAAGGATTAGTTGTGCCGAGTGGTGTTTGTCCTACTCCCGGGATTGCAGGTGTTACTTTAGGTGGCGGACATAGTATTCTCTCTCGTCCGTTTGGATTGACTCTCGATCATTTACTTGAATTAGAAATGGTAGACGCGAATGGTTGTATAATACGCGCTAACGCCAAGTGTAACTCCGATCTCTATTGGGCTTCGCGCGGTGCTGGTGGTGGTAACTTTGGAATATGTACTTCGTTTAAGTTTCGAACACATAAAATTAATACGGTAGGATTTGCAGAAATAAGCTGGGGGATATCAGATTTAAAACCTGTATTAACCTCTTGGCAAGAATATACGCTACCTTGCGCTAATAAACGACTTACAACTACTCTTTTTATGTCTGCAGGATTAGAACCATCATTATTAATGCAAGGTGTATTTCTCGGTTCTGTACAAGAATTGCAGTCGCTACTACAGCCATTACTAGAAGCCGGTTCACCAATGCAAGTAACTATCGAAGAAATACCATGGGCAGAAGCAGCAGCGAAAATAGCTGAGAAGCAACCTGCAACACCTTTACCATTTAAAAGTGTTGGTCCATATGTATATGAACTATTACCAGCAGAAGGACTATCCATTATCGATCACTTTATTAATAATGCACCTCCCTTTTCCACCACCTCCGTATTTTTCCACGGATTAGGCGGTGCTGTTGCTGAAGTGCCAAATGAGGCGACTGCTTATTTTTACCGAAAAGCACTATCAAACATGTCAATATTCGCTACTTGGGGGCAACCAGAAGGTGCTGGTGGAAGTATTCGATGGGTTGAAGATTTCCGTTTGGCAATGCTCCCCTTTACAAAAGGTGTCTACGTTAATACGCCTGACCTTTACATTAAAAATTGGCCAGATGCATACTTCAGTTGCAACTTTGACCGATTAATGAAAGTAAAAGCGAAATATGATCCGAAAAATGTCTTTAACTTTCCGCAAAGTATTCCGCTTTTTTAAACTATATACTCCACCTAATCTATCTAAATGCAAAACATCCATTTTAAAAAATGGATGTTTTGTAAAAGTAAGTTTACATAATATAATTATCAATCACTTATACCGAATAACTATTCAATCACCGAAAGTAAAACTTTCTCAAGCTCTTTTTTGGATAACATACTTTCGTTTATATAGCCATTCTTTTAATTGTACTTCATCCAAAGTTTCATTCCCCTCTCGTGATCTTTCACACTATATTCGCTCGTTTTTCACAAAAGGTTCATTTTACATGAAAATTTATTTATTACAATAAAAATATAAGGTATATTTTTAAGAAAAGGAGGATTTCAAGAATGAATCAAGAGGATAAAATTTACGCTGAAAAAGTGTTAAAAAATCTATTCATCGGATCACAAGTTGATGGATTACAATTTGGTATTTCTCCAGCCGCTATAAAGATTCATTTCACAAACTTTCACGACTCAGTTGATTATGACGGACAATTATATATCAATATCGAATCCAAATGGTGTTTATTTAATAAACCTCAAAAAAGATACCCATTAAATGAAGCTGAATTTGAAGTTTATTCTGAGGAAGAAGAATATGAAAGAATATTTAAGATAAGAAGACAAAAAGTTACCGATATACAACTCGGCTTAGAAAGCCCTCATTTAATTATTACATTAGAGAGTGGACAAATTATTTTTTTAAATGGTTTTCATGATTATTATGAATGTTGGCAAGCTGGTGTTCTATGTGAGCAATGGCTTGTAGTCGCTACACCTGGGAATGAAATCGCCACTTGGGCTCCCGATGAGTTTATCGATAAATAAACTGTCTTCACGAAGAAGAACCGAAGATATTTTATGAACTACATAACTATTTCTATTACACTTAAACGAATGACCATTTTACTTTAATAGAAATCACTTTATTAAATTTGAAAGGATGATAATGATGGCATCTGTCCATGATTTTGGAATAATTGACGATTTTACTACTCAAAAAAATTACGAAGATTATACACCAGAGAAATATCATTGTATTTCTGTTGATGATGATATTATCAGTAGTTTAAATCAAAATTTATCAATTATGAAAACCTACTTCCATACAGTCAAAAATCAGGAATACGGTTTAGCCTATTGCGGTATTACAATTATCCCGCCTGAATCATTAGCAATATTCTATGAAACAGTTACATCTTCAAAGTTCTTCATAAATTCTGATGAGCTGAATGAGTTAGCTTCAAAAATTGAACAAGCTACAGCAGAACAGAAGTACATGATCCATTATGGGGTTTAAATGCAATACAAAAAATGCTTAGGATTTCTCCAAAGCATTTTTTGTATGTTACTAATAAATTTATTCCTTAACCATTTAGTCCATGATTGAGCCTATGGCCCCATCTTTTACAAGTGAGGGCGCCCCTATTAATCTAAATAAGCGTCTCATTTCCAATCTTCCAGCTAAACCATTTCCCATGCCCTTCTGTTTCTCCAACCGTTTCACGATATTCGTTTCCGTTAATATAATAATCAATATGAAGGTCACGATCCCACATGTTGTTATAAAGGTGGAATACATCACGTTTTGCGCCAATTTCTTGTATTTGTTTTTCTAACTTATGTTTTACTTGTTCTGGTATTTGATTTGCGACGTGTGTATGGAAAATACAAATAACAGCTTCTTCACTTATTTGTTCAATAATAGATGATAATAGCTCTACACTGTCTCCTTCTATGAATTGGACAGATTCATTTTTCACTAAAGATGCAGCTTGATCAAACATCTCAAGCCTTTCCTTATGTTCTGGCCAAATTAAAGCACGTAACCATAAATAATCTTCCTCATTATGTAAATCATTCACATGTAAGTCCAGTCCGATTCTTTCTACGACAGATGGGCTTTCTTTTAGAAAATGCGGTACATTCTCCCCTCTTATTTCAGAAGTTACATGCACATTTGAATTTATATTTCCGTACATTTCATCCGTCCCGTACGAATAACTATATTGGTCCCAGAACAGTTGCAACCCAGAACTTGTCCCAATTTCAATTAACGCTAACGGCTTCTTCACTTTGTTAAATATGTAGCAGAAACTTGGGTATAAGTATGCACACCGTCTTACTTCATTCGTTTGAACGAGTTTCGTTTGTAACAATGTAATGATGTCTTCTCGGTACTCTTTACAGAAATCTTTAAAATGATCAAAAGCTTTATCTAAATTTGTATCAGCATTTTCAACTAAACTACTATAATACGTTTTTAAATGATGTTCTTTCCCTGCTAATAATAAATAATGTACTGCACCTAATAATAAGTTTGGGACTGGTTGACCTGCTTGAGCATAGAACGATAGTGTAAGTACTTCCTCATCTTCAGCAATTTTCATTGATAAATATTCATATAAATCACTTGACCCTTTACATTCCTTTATTGAGAAGTTTCGAAATAAGTTTGAAATTTGTTCTTTTGTACGCATTAGAATACCTCCTTTTTATTTTTCAGAATAATCTTACCATTACAGAAAGAAAAACCCCATAAAAAGGTACTCGATTTAGTCACTTAAGGATACGTAAGCTTTTTCGAGATAATTTCAAACTGTAATTTTTTTCTATTTATCACCTTAAAAGAGCTTGTTAAATAAGATTTTTAGCGAATAAAACGTTAAATAGTTTAAAATTATCAGATAACACTAGATATTTTAGTCTATTAATTATTATAATAGAGTATGAGATGGTTATATAATTGAGACAAAAAAGGTATACACCTAGGTGGGGCCTAGGCGGTGTTTCTCTTTTACGGCTTAGACATAGAAAACACCTACACTTTTTTGCCAATATAGGGGATGGAGAGATTATCATGAGCAACATGCAGCAAAAAACAGACGTTATCTTAATTGGTGCAGGAATTATGAGTGCAACGTTAGGCTCATTACTAAAAGAATTAGCACCAGAATGGGAAATTAAAGTTTTTGAAAAACTCGCAAGTGCCGGGGAAGAAAGCTCTAACGAATGGAATAATGCAGGTACAGGGCATTCTGCGCTATGCGAACTGAACTATACTTCCGAAAAATCTGACGGATCTATAGATATTAGTAAGGCTGTAAAAGTGAATGAGCAATTCCAGCTTTCAAGACAATTTTGGGCATATCTTGTAAAGAGCAAATTAATTCGTAATCCACAAGATTTTATTATGCCACTACCTCATATGAGTTTAGTACAAGGGGAAAAAAATGTTGAGTTTCTAAAAAACCGTTTTGAAGCGCTTTCAAAAAATCCACTGTTTCAAGGAATGGAATTTTCTGATGCTCCTGAAACATTAAAAAAATGGCTTCCACTCATTATGGAAGGCCGCACATCTAATGAAGCGATGGCGGCAACGAAGATTGACTCTGGAACAGATGTTAACTTCGGTGCATTAACACGTATGTTGTTTGATTACTTAAAAACAAAAAATGTCGAGCTAAACTACAAGCATAGTGTCGAAAATATTAAGCGCACGAAAAATGGTTTGTGGGAAGTAAAAGTACACGATATGAATAGTGGTAAAATTGAACATCATACTGCTAAATTCGTCTTTATTGGCGGCGGTGGCGGTAGCCTACCTCTACTTCAAAAGACTGGTATCCCTGAATCAAAGCATATCGGTGGATTCCCGGTAAGTGGACTATTTATGGTATGTAAAAACCAAAAAGTTGTAGAGCAGCATCATGCGAAAGTGTACGGTAAAGCTAAAGTTGGCGCTCCGCCAATGTCTGTACCTCATCTAGATACGAGATATATAGACAATAAAAAAGCTTTACTGTTTGGACCATTCGCAGGCTTTTCACCTAAATTCTTAAAAACTGGTTCAAATCTTGACTTAATCGGTTCTGTAAAACCGAATAACGTCTTAACGATGTTAGCCGCTGGTGTAAAAGAAATGGGACTTACAAAATACTTAATTCAGCAAGTTATGTTATCACACGAAAAACGTATGGAAGAATTACGCGAATTCATTCCGAACGCGCAAAGTGAAGATTGGGATATTGTAGTTGCTGGACAACGTGTACAAGTAATTAAAGATACTGATGCTGGCGGTAAAGGAACACTTCAATTTGGTACAGAAGTAGTAAGTGCAGCTGACGGCTCAATCGCCGCATTACTAGGTGCATCACCAGGTGCTTCTACTGCTGTTCACGTCATGCTTGAAGTATTAGAAAAATGTTTCCCAAGCCGCATGGTAGAATGGGAAGAAAAAATAAAAGAAATGATTCCTTCATATGGCATTTCACTAACTGAAAATCCAAGATTGTTCCAAGATCTTCACACTTCGACTGGTCGTACACTTGGATTAAACGAAAAAGAAACTGTTCATAATTAATGAAGAAATAAAAAAAACGTCCGATATATTCGGACGTTTTTTTTGTCTATTAAAAATTATACTTATCAATATTATCTTTCATAAATACAACTCGTTCTGGCAATACGATAATTCCGTTTCCTTCTGCCTCATAATCATATCCTTGAATGGAGTTTGGCTCTACTTTCACTTTTCCGATTCCTTTTACTTCAAAGCTATCCCCTACTTTTAACTTCTTTCCTTTTACAACAATTTCATTTGCTACATAAGTTGCCAACGCACCTTGCTGTTTGACATCCCATAATCCGAATTGTTGAACTGTTCCTCGTTTTACATAATCACGCATTACGTTCGGTGTAGAAAATCCAGTTACCACTACTTTTTTATCCATTTTTAAGTTTTCAGCTGCTTGCGCCATTGCTGGGAGTGCTGTTGCATCTGGACAAATAACTGCGTTAATATCTGGATACGTTTTTAATATGTTCTCCCCTACAGATAAAGATTTTTGTGCATTATTTTCACCGTACTGCGTCGTTACAATTTCCCAATTCGGATATTTCTTTTTAATAATTTCTTTCGCTTTCGTTACCCATTGGTTTTGATCTGTTACTGTTGGGCTAGAGTAAAAGAAGGCTACTTTTCCTTTATCTCCAATTTGCTTAGAAGTCATTTCAATTAATAAGTTAGCAAGTTGATCTGGTGTCCCTTGGCTGATATAAAAGGAACGGTCTTTCGGATTCACATCAGAATCCCACGTTAAGACGGTCATTCCTTTTTTCTTAGCACGTTGTAGTGATTGCGATAAACCATCAACTGATGTAGAGGAAACCATAAGTGCATCATAGTTTTGATTAATGAAATTATTTATATACTTTACTTGTCCTGATACACTCGCTTCAGACGGCCCATCATATTTCACTTGTATGCCTAGCTTATCTCCCATCTCCTTTGCTCCTTCACCTCCCGATGTAAAGAAGCCAACTCCAGTTAACTTCGGGATAAATGCAAATTTCACATCATCAGCTTTTTTCTTATCTGCCGTTTGACTGGAACAAGCGATTAAACCAATTAAACAAATACATACAATCAATACAATCCCTAGTTTTCTCTTCATGACATTTCCCCCTTATGCAAATTCTTTCTTTTCTCCGGTATGAATTGATGTAATTTGAAATGTCTCATAATAACTGAAAGAATAAGGATAATACCTATTACGACATTTGATTGTTCATTTGTTAAGCCTGTCATTTGTAGGCCATATTGCATAAGGCCTATAAAAATACTTGCAAGTACAGTACCGAAAATACTTCCTTTTCCACCTGTAATAAGTGTCCCGCCTAATACGACTGCTGTAATGATTGGTAAAATTGTTTCATTTCCCATATCAGCACGTGCGGAACCAAAATATGCGGTTAAGAAAGCACCTCCTAATCCACCTCCTAACCCAGAAAGTATGTAAGCGATAATGACTACTTTTTTCGTTTTAATCCCGGTGTATTTTGCTGTATTTTCGTTCGCTCCTGTTAATTTTACATGGCGCCCGTATATAGTTCGGTGAAATAATACAGTATATAAAACTGTTAATACGATCAGTAGCCATAATAAATTCGGTATTCCTATAAAACTACCGTTTGCTAGTTGTACATAAGTATCAGGTAAACCGCTTATCCCTTCATATCCAGAAACACCCGCCCCTCCTGAAATGACAAGCGCAATTCCTCCGTATAAAAACATCGTTCCGAGTGTAACGACGAGTGGTTCTACATCTGTCATTTTTATAATGAGTCCGTTTAAAGCGCCTGCTAAACAACTAATTATTAGGGCGATTATGACAGCAAACAAAATAGGTATTCCGTTCATCCAAAGTACACCAATCAAGATCGAAGTGAGCCCCATTATTGATCCGACCGATACATCAATTCCTCCTGTTACAATAACGAAAGTCATTGGTATCGCCGCAATTGCGATAAATAGGAAATCATTTGTACTAAAAAGGAGATTACTAATATTTAAGAAATCACTATTTATAAAACTAAAAAGGATGAATTCTATAAGAAGTAATACAATTAGAACCCCTTCCCATCTATATAAATACTTCATAGATTCATCCTCCTTTTTGCCTTCCACTTTTTCATAACACTATCTAATATGATGATGAGTAATAATAAAAAACCTGAAATGGCATTATTCCAAAATGCTGGTATTTTTAAAAAGACGAGTGAGCTGCTTATTGTTTCTAAAAATAACGCTCCTAATGCAGCTCCAAATATAGAACCTGTTCCTCCTTTTAAATGAACTCCTCCTAGTACAGCGGCTGCGATTACTTGTAATTCTAATCCTGTACCTGTTTGATTTGGGACGAACCCGATATTCATAACAAATATGCAACCAGCGAGCGCAGCGCTTATGCCTGAAATCATAAACGCATATATCTTCACTTTATTAACAGGTATACCAATAAGCCTCGCGCCATCTTCATTATCACCTACTGCATAAAAGTATCTTCCCAATGGCACTTTTCTTAAAAAGAAGTATAGTAGTAGTAAAATAATAAAAACGAACCATACAGTTATAGGTAAACCAAGAATGATGATAGATGACAGCTGCTTAAAATCGTTTGGAATATCTTCAATCCACTTCCCGCCTGTGAAAATTAACATTGCACCTCTAACAATTCCTAACATGCCTAATGTCATAATAATGGCTGGTACCCGAAACTTCGCAACTCCAATACCATTTACGAAACCGATAATGACCCCAAGTATAATAGCAGCAAATATCGACAAGGATGCACTATACTCATTCGTTAACATCATTCCGCAAACTGCTGCACTTAACCCCATGCTTGAACCAACTGATACATCTATATTTTTCGTAAATAAGACGAACGATTGGCCAATTGCTAGCACGACTAAAATAACGCTAGATTTCATCATTAAAGATAATGAATTAAATTGAATAAAACTAGGGTTTATCATTCCTACAATAGCTATATACATTAGTAGTAACAGTATGATAGACGTTTCATGCATTTTTAACATACGTTTCATTTCGCTACACCTCCGTTTGCAAGGCGTGTAACTTCATTCACACTCAGTTGTTCTTTTTCCATATGAGAAACAAATCGTCCATTTCTCATTACATATACACGGTTTACTAATTGAACAATTTCTTCAACATCTGAAGAGATTAATAAAATTGCAAGTCCTTCCCTTTTCATTTTTTCTATCGTCTCATACACTTCAAGCCTTGCTTTCGCATCAATTCCGCGAGTCGGTTCATCAAGAATAATGATTTTTGGATTACACGCGAGATATTTCGCAAGTACGACTTTTTGCTGATTACCTCCCGATAAAGATGCGAGTTCTTCATTCATATTCTGTACAACAATTCGGAATTGTTCTATAAACAAATTAACTAAAGCGCTTTCTTTTTCTTGATTTATAAAAAAGCGATTATTTTGATATAAACTTGCTGCTGCAATATTTTCTTTAACAGAAGCAATTGAGAAAATTCCATTCCTCGCCCTATCCTCTGGCACATAAACTAGTCCTTCGTCTAGCCTTTTATGCAAAGAACACGTATCAATTGATTTTCCATCTAATAAGATAGACCCTGATTTTATAGTTTTCAATCCAAATATCGCTTCTGCTAATTCCGTTCTGCCAGATCCTATAATGCCAGCAACACCTACAACCTCTCCCGCATGTACAGTAAATGATATATTTTCGAATGCGTGACCATTTATATCAACCACTTCTAATATTTTTTTCGTCCTTGCTGTCTCTTGAACTACTTCTATTTTCTCTTTCTGTTTATATCCTTTTGGCAATAGTCCCTCCATTAGCATGTCATATGTATAGTCACATACATCACCTTGGCTTACAATCATTCCATCACGTAGTATTGCTACTTTGTTGGCAATTTCAAAGATTTCTGGAAAACGATGCGTAATATAAATCATCCCAATTCCTTTTTCTTGTAAACTTTTCATCAACACAAAAAGACTCTTAATTTCGTGTGTTGTTAATGTCGATGTTGGCTCATCTAGAATAAGAATCTCAGCTTCTCTTATTAATCCTCTAACGATTTCTACTAACTGTTGCTGCGCAATGGATAATGATGCTCCTAACTCATAAAGGTCAATATCCCACCCTAGACTGTTAATCAATTGCTGAATCTGTACTCTTAGTTTCTTTTTCTTTTCTTTTAACCCGATACATATATTTTCTTCAATAGTCATATGCGGAAAAATGAGTGGTTCTTGCGGTATTAAATAAATACCTTTTCTATGTGCTTCTGACGGATTTGAAAACTGTTGCTTCATTCCTTTTACATACATCTCTCCATCATCATACGAATATAACCCCGTTAATATTTTCATTAATGTTGATTTCCCGGCGCCATTCCCCCCCACTAAAGCGTATATATCTCCACGCTCTACTTGTAAGTTCACTTCTTTTAATACAAGTTGATTTAAAAACGCCTTACTCATTTTCTTTATTTGTAATAAAGGTACGTTCTCCACATGATGTCACCTGCCTTTATCCAGAACATTTTTTGAGAAAATGATTATTTGTTCTACTTGTTTTGTAGCATTGTATATTCCTTTTTTTATATCTAGAACACTTTTTTCAATGTACTATTAATCGTTTCAACTGGAATAAACAAAATATGTGACACATATGTTTAAGCATTGGTCAATTGTTGAAAGGGATGAAGAGTATGTCACAGCTGAACTTTGAAGAAAATTTATTAACTAAAGTAGCTTGGTACTATTATAAAGATCAATTAACACAACAAGAGATTGCTTCACTTCTTCATATTTCAAGAAATAAAGTCGTCCGGTTATTAGATAAGGCACGCAGTGAAGGTATCGTTACATTTCACGTAAAAGGGACCGGTTTGCATTGCTTGAGCATTGAACGTGACTTAATGAAAAAGTTCCACTTGAAAGATGCCTTTATTATCCCTACTCCAATAGCCAATTATGCTACTTCTCTCGGAAAAGCCGCTGCACAATATTTAGAGACTCATCTCCAACAAGGTGATTTACTCGGCATCGGCTGGGGTGAAACAATAAGTAAAATGCTAGAAAACATTCATTTTGAAAGTTCTATTAATCTTTCATTCGTAACGCTAACAGGGGGAGTAAACCACTATCTTCCAAGAAAACAAAACTATTTACACTACATGCAAGGTGATCTTCATATTATTCCTACTCCTTTTCTAGCATCTTCTACTGAAATGGCACAAAGTATTTTATCAGAACCAAGTGTGAAAGATATGCTTCATGTCGCTTCACTTGCACATACAGCAGTTGTCGGTATTGGCGGGTTATCTCAAGACGCTACGATTGTAAAAGAAGAAAAATTAACGCTACGTGAAATGACATATATTCGAAGTCAAAATGGGGCGGGCGATATTTTAGGACAGTTTTATAATACGAATGGTGAGTTATTAGAGCTCTCGCATCATAATCGTCTAATTGGCACACCACTTACGATTCTTCGCAGTATGAAGCATGTCATTGGTGTGGCTGGAGGTACTCAAAAGATAGATGCCATTTATGGGGCTTTAAAAGGGAGATTTATTCATACATTAATTACTGATGAAGAAACTGCGCTCTCCTTATTAAGAAAGGAAGGTGATTCTTAATGTCTACTTTATTAGCTTTCGATGCTGGTACAGGAAGCATACGAGCTGTTCTCTTTGATTTACATGGCAATCAAATTGCAGTAAGCCAAAAAGAATGGGTTCATAAAACTGATCCTCGTTACCCCGGTTCTATGAATTTTGATGTAAAAGAAAACTGGCAACTTGTACAACAGTGTACGAAAGAAGTTCTGCAAAAAAGTAATATACTTCCCTCTTCTATTCAAGCTATTAGCGCTACAAGTATGCGAGAAGGTTTTGTTTTATATGATAAAAATGGGCAAGAAATATGGGCATGTGCAAATGTTGATGGCCGTGCATCCGCTGAAGTTAGTGAGCTAAAAGAAATCCGCTCACATCTTGAAGAAGATTTATACAGAAAATCTGGGCAAACTTTTTCATTGAGTGCTTTACCACGTCTACTTTGGATTAAAAAACATGAACCAGACGTCTACAACAATATTCACTCCTTTACGATGTTAAATGATTGGATTTTGTATAAATTAAGCGGCGTACTGCAAATCGACCCTTCCAACGGTTGTACGTCCGGAATCTTTGATTTACAAAATAGAAATTGGGATAACGATGTCGCTAAAGAATGTGGTATAACGTTGCCATTTTCACCAAAAGTAAATGAAGCTGGCACTGTGATTGGTAATGTTACAAAAGAGTGTGCAGCACTAACTGGTTTACTTGAAGGGATTCCTATCGTCGCTGGCGGCGGTGATGCTCAAATGGCAGCACTCGGGACTGGAGTCGTAAAGCCAAATCAAATTTTAATATGCGGCGGCAGCTTTTGGCAACAGGAAGTGAATATTACAGAGTCAACAACGGATCCAAATGCTGCAATTCGAGTAAATTGTCACGTCGTTCCGAACCTTTGGCAATATGAAACGATTGCCTTTTTCCCTGGCCTCGTTATGCGTTGGTTTCGAGACGCTTTTTGCCAAGAAGAAAAAAAGTTCGCTGAAAAACTCGGTGTAGACGCTTATGAATTATTAGAAGAACAAGCGAAAGACGTACCTGTAGGTTCATATGGTATTATCCCTACTTTTTCAAACGTTATGAACTACATTTCTTGGCGTCATGCCGCACCTTCATTCTTAAATTTAAGTTTAGACGCTGACAAATGCGGAAAAAAGGAAATGTTCCGTGCTATTGAAGAAAATGCGGCCTTCGTTACACTTGGAAACTTAAAACTAATTGAAAATCTTACTGGTACATTCCCTTCTGAAGTTGTTTTTGCTGGCGGTGCGGCTAAAGGGAAACTATGGCCACAAATTCTATCAGACGTACTCGGCATACCTGTAAAAGTACCAGTTGTGAAAGAAGCAGCTGCTTTAGGAACTGCGATTGCTGCTGGAGTTGGCGCTGGCATATATTCATCTATGGAAGAGACTGCCGAACAATTTGTACAGTGGGAAAATACATTTGAACCAATCACTGAAAATCACGAGCTATACAAGGAATTCTATGAAACATGGAAAACCGTGTATAGCAGTCAGCTCGCTTTAGCTGACAAAGGACTTACAACACATATGTGGATTGCACCTGGTGCACTGTAACTCATTTACATAAAGGAGTGAACTGTATGTTAAAAGCGAATGAAAATGATTTCTCCTATCGCTTCGGTGATAACGGGCCGAAATATTTAATACAAGGCCCGAATATTGATCTTGGTCTTGTTGTCATTCAGCCTGGGCAAGAGTTTCAAAATCACTATCATACAACGTGTGAAGAAGTTTTTTATGCGTTAGAAGGTGAAATAGACTTCTATGTAAATAACGAAAGAGTTCCGATTAAACAAGGTGATGTCCTGCAAGTTCGCCCTCATGAATCTCACTATCTGATTAACCATTCTGATAAACCTTTTAAAGCTGTTTTTATAAAGTCACCACATTTACCAAATAAAGATACGGTACAAACGGAAAATCCAACATTAACGAAGGAGTGATTTCGAATGACTTGGGGATTTAAAAATCGATTAAAGACAATTTTACCTGATGGTAGAGCGGTTATGTTAGCAATAGATCACGGATATTTCTTAGGACCAATTCACGGACTAGAACAACCACTTGAAACAGTAAAAAACTTACTTCCTTATACAGACTCCCTCTTTTTAACGCGCGGTGTACTTAGCTCCTGTATTCCTGAAAACTGCAGTACACCGATGGTTATGCGTGTATCTGGCGGCGCTACTGTCGTCGGTAAAGATTTAGCGAATGAAACAATTGTTACACCTGTAAAAGAAGCAGTGAAGCAAAACGCAATTGGCGTTGGCGTTTCTGTTTTTGTCGGATCAGACTATGAAACACAAACTGTTTCGAATCTCGCAAATGTAGTTTCTGAAGCTCACGATTACGGCCTACCAGTACTCGGTATTACCGCAGTCGCAAAGGAATTACAAAAACGTGAAGCTCGCTTTCTAGCACTTGCTTCCCGCGTATGTGTTGAAATGGGTGCTGATATTATTAAAACGTATTACTGCGAAGGATTCGAAAAAATAACGAGCACATGCCCTGCCCCAGTTGTCATCGCGGGTGGCCCAAAACTAGATTCAATCGAAGACGCATTAAACATTACGTACAATGCACTGCAAGAAGGCGCGATCGGAGTAGACATGGGCCGAAACATATGGCAATCTGAGCACCCAGCTGCGATGATTCAAGCAATACATGGTATTGTGAAGAATAGATTGAATGTGAAAGAGGCGCTTGAACTTTATGATGATGTGAAGAATTAATGTAAAAAGACAGACTATTTATTAGTCTGTCTTTTTTGTTAAAATAAAGTAAAGGAGGAATGATTATGCGAAGAATGACTTTCGAACGTCCTACCGATCATTACGATGAACGCTTATACTCTATTGATGAAAAAATTTGCGCCCTATTAAAAGAACGAAAAGAACTTTCAGGTGATGACCCAGGTTTTCCACATGATGAAGCGATTTATAAATGGGCTAAGCAATACGAATTTTATCCAGACTATCTAAACTCATTATTCTCTTCCATGATGGATGAAGAAGAATTTAAACCTCGCGTTGAACCAACTGGCTTCAAAAAACATGTACCTGCTTTTAAAACTTATGAACATAATGGCGTCATGTATACTGTAACTTTTATTCGGCAATATGCAAATGCTAGTGTAGTTTATTTATATAGCGATTGGGATTCCACGGATGAAGATTTTATTGAAAATAAGCCTCATAGTTTCTTCCAATTATCAATAGATGATACATACGATTGCTGGTCAGAAGGTGGTGGTGGCACCGATGGACATATGAATCATCAATTCGTTATATCTCCTGTCCTTCCTGATAATTTGTCTGGAATAAGCTTACGATTTAAAGAACTCAGTATCCCGTTTAGGAAAGATCAAGCTGTGCTTGAATTTGAAATTCAGATAGACAAATAAGGTGAGACTATAATCAATCCACAAATAGTAAGATAAATAAGGTAATAAAATAAACAAGCCCCTTTCCAAACTGGATAAGGGGCTAAATATACACCTTCAAATGATTACTCTTGATGATTACTATTAAGCTTTGAAATTTTCTTACCTTCTCTATAATTAAGACAAGACACTTCAATTAATAAGCCATTAAATACTGTAAAATAAAAACCATAACTACTACCTCGCATCGAATAAGGTTCCTTATCTATTTCAATGCCGCCTGCTACTAAACGATTATACGCTTGATCCACTTCATTTGTAGTTTCCACTAAAAAACCAATATGAAAAGCTTCCGGATACGTAACTTCCTTATTCCCTTTAAATGCTTTTGGATCACTTAGCACAAGTATAAATCCACTCTCATCACTCATAACTACAAGTGCTTTCCCTTTTTGTTCCAAAAATTGAAAATCAAAAAATGTTTCAAAGAAATGTCTCGCTTCTGATAAGTCATCAACACATAAATTTAAATGATTCAGCTTCATGTACTCATCTCCTTTTAAACAGAAGGGATATAGACTCATTTTCATAACCCTTAAATATGTAAGGCAAGATATTCAAGCGTTCCATCTAAGACTATGCTTTATAAGTCTAATATTTTTTTCTATATCCTAGAACATTTTTTTAATGAATGAAAGATTTCCTATCATTTACATCCCCCCAGTAATAAAAAAGAGGATACATGTTTGCTTCTACAACATGTATCCTCTGCTTGTATATTAAGACTGCTGATAAGCCGATTTCGACGATTTTACATAATAAACTGCGTGATCCACATTAATAATATGATCTGGTTTTGGTTTACCACGGCCTGCTCTATGTCCAGCTAAGTGTTCTTCACTTGTTTCCCAGTTTTTCCATGCTTCTTCAGATTCCCAGCGAATCATTACGACAACTTCTTCGTCGCCGCGTCTTACTTTTTTCACGAGAACACTTAAATCGATAAAGCCTTCAAATTTTTCAATAATACCTTCTCCAGTGAAACGTTCTACAACTATATTTGATGTACCTTCTTTTACTGTAAATGTTTTCGTTTCGATAAACATATATCCCACTCCCTCTTTGTAATACGAATACTAGTATGCTTCTATTATAATTGATTATGATAATTATTTTCAATTGTAAAGTTTTAATTTTTTGAATTATGCTGATTTCTTTTCTATCGCCTCATCTAAAAATTTGAAATACGGAAGTAACATTCCTATTAAAGAGGTAACACATATAATTGCACCGATGATTACATATAGTGCTCTTACTCCCCACATTTCACTCAATATTCCCCCTACTAACACACCTAATGGCATAGCGGATCGTATAAAAAATAAACGCACTGAAAATACTTGTCCTATCATATTATTTTGGACGGTTTGTTGGCATATTGTCGTGTTATGAACATTGAAAAATGCAATACAAATCCCTGCTATTACTTCAATTATTATTGCAATGATAATACTATGATTGAACCCTAGCGAAATGTATGTGAGTCCCCCTATAAACAATCCTCCAAGCATAAGTATACGCCGGCTTTTATATGTTACTTTTCCGACTAATATTGAGCCAATTACGTAGCCAAGTGGAAAACCTGCCATGAAATAGCCGAACTCTGCATATCCCGCTGACAGCTCATCTTTTATATATGGAAGATTTGTAACCATCGTTACCCCTACTCCAAACTGTACGAAAGTAAGAAATATACCGAGCCAAACGATGATTGGTTTTGTAAAAAAATATGTAAAACCTTGAAGGAATTGTTCTAGCCACGTTTTTCGTATATCTGTTGTAGTTCTCCTTTCTTCTATATAAAGTAAGAAAGCACCACTAACAAATAGACAAATACATACGAAAGATAATGTAAGTTCTGTTCCAATGAAATGAATTACTACTCCACCTAATACTGGCGCAAGAAACATCATGAGACGAGTCATTCCATCAATATACGCATTTGCGTCTTGAAGTTGTTCTTTACTTACAATGCTCGGTGTAATTGCCTGACTCGCAGGTGTATAAAGAGGTGTAATAAGTCCCACTACAATTTGAACAACATAAATATGCCAAACTTCTATACTACCTGTAACTAGCATCATCCAAGGTAATAAGAATACGGATGATCGTATCCATTGTGAAAAAATCATAATCCACTTTCGGCTCCATTTATCAATAAATGGGCCACTTATTAATTGCAGTATGAGTGATGAGATGAAATATAATAGCCACATACTACTTAAAGCCATTTCCGATCCTGTTAACTCATATACTAGAATTGAATTACATAACGTTCCGAAAGCCCCTCCTAATTCTGAGATTGCACTACCAATCCACATAAAAAAGAAAGAACGATTTTTCAATACACTCTTCACTATAGCTCACCAACTTTTCTCTTAAATTCCTCCCTTTATGTACATTCTCGTTGTAAATTATCTATTTAAAAATACATCTAATTCTTTCGCTAACGACTGCACTGCTTTCTTCCTTAATACATACTTTCCGTCATGTATATCAACTAACTTCGCTGCACGTAACAATTTCAAATGATGGTGTACTGTCGATTTACCAAGCTGCAATCTTTCCGTTATTTCCTGTAATGTACGTTCTTTTTCAAACAACATTTTTATAATTCGCAATCTCGCCTCATCCCCAAGAGCCTTATGTTTTTGAACTAAAAAATAATTCGGCTCATACGGATCTTCGGGATGAATGCTTTCATTCGCAACTGGATAATGAAATACTTTCGTATCTTCAATATCTGCTTCAATATTCCACGGTCTGTACGTCATTTGCGGAATAAGAAGTACGTGATGAACACTTGGCTCTGGCATATAGTTCACTCCGCCAGTCGCCCACTCGACAAACTCTTCCGGTTTCATCTTTTTATTCATTTCATTTTTTGCTTCATAATCTCGTTTTAATATAGAAAGTATTTCTTCTTCCTCTTTCTTAATTATGCTCTCATACCAACCTGTCATTACAGTGATTAAATGAGATTTCAGCACTTGTACATCTACATCACATATAAAGCTAATATAAGTAGAAAAAAACGGATGATCCTGCGTTAATTCCTTTAGTTCATGTATTGCAGTTACATCTCTACTTGCGGCTAAACGTCTTTTCTCTTCATACTTCTCCCCTAAAAACGGTAAACATATAAATTTCAAATCTTCTTCTGAAAGTAAATCAATTTTAAAATTAAACTGCGATAAATCTTGAAAATCCTCTTCATACAATAACTGAAGCAATGCTTTCCACGTATTATGTTCTTCTACAAACTGCAAGTGTTCTTCCATCTCATCTGTTAATGATTGTCTAATTCCTTTCCATTCACTTTCAGTCTTTTCAAGAGTATCAATTAACCTTTTATGAGTAATTGCTGCAATGCCAAGTGCACATTCGAAAAGTATCGAATATTTCACCTGAACGTTGTATGTTTCCCTCTTTTTACTCTTTATGTGATAGACCTCCATTTTTATCTCCTCCTTGTTTGCTATGTATTAAATTCTATTTTTGTCGAATTTATCCTTCTGTATTTTTGGAATTTACAAAAATATAAATTAAACCACATTCATTCTAAATTAAGAAGAATAAGAGCTTTTTTATATACAAATAATAAAGCTCAAGGAGTGGTTGACATGCATTTCATATTAAATATGTTAGGGATTTTCGTTGTCATATTAATCGTTTTCTTATGTTCGCCTAATAAAAAACATATAAAATGGAGACCAATTGTAATTCTCATCATATTGGAGCTTTTTATTACGTGGTTTATGTTAGGCACGAAACTCGGCAGTATTATCATTAATAAAATTGCGTCATTTTTCAGTTGGCTACTGGCATGCGCGAACGAAGGTATTCGCTTTGCATTTCCTTCCGCTATGGACAGTCCACACATTGATTTCTTCTTTAGTGCATTACTTCCTATCATTTTTGTTATAACTTTTTTCGATATTCTATCTTATTTCGGAATCTTAACTTGGATTATTGATAAAGTAGGTGCAGTTATTTCAAAGATTTCTCGTTTACCAAAGTTAGAAAGTTTCTTTTCCATTCAAATGATGTTTTTAGGGAACACCGAAGCACTTGCAGTTGTTCGTGATCAATTATCTGTTTTAAAAGAAAATCGTTTGTTGACTTTTGGAATTATGAGTATGAGTAGCGTTAGCGGATCCATTCTTGGCGCTTATTTATCAATGGTTCCAGCAACGTATATTTTCAGTGCCATACCTTTAAATTGTATCAATGCATTAATTTTAGCCAATGTTTTAAACCCTGTAGAAGTTACGAAAGAAGAAGATGTCGTATATACACCTTCAAAGCATGAAAAAAAGGATTTCTTTTCTACTATTTCAAACAGTATGTTAGTTGGAATGAATATGGTTATCGTTATTTTAGCCATGGTAATTGGATATGTAGCTTTAACAGCATGTTTAAATGGGATTTTAGGCTTTTTTGTAACGGGGTTAACAATTCAAAAAATCTTCTCCATTATCTTTAGTCCTTTTGCATTTTTACTTGGTTTATCAGGCAGTGATGCTATGTATGTAGCTGAACTAATGGGGATCAAAATAACGACGAATGAATTTGTTGCAATGATGGATTTAAAATCAAACTTAAAGTCGCTACAACCGCATACGGTTGCGGTTGCAACAACATTTCTAGCTTCTTTTGCTAACTTTAGTACAGTAGGTATGATTTACGGAACTTACAATTCATTATTTGGCGGAGAAAAATCATCAGTCATCGGTAAAAATGTTTGGAAGCTTCTTGTTAGCGGGATGGCTGTTTCTTTATTAAGTGCTATGCTCGTTGGGCTATTTGTATGGTAAATAATTTTTAAAATAAAAGACACCCAAGCCAATTGAGTGTCTTTTATTATTATTTTCGAATTTGTCCATTTCCACGAATCACATATTTTGTAGAAGTTAATGCTGGAAGCCCCATTGGTCCTCTTACGTGTAACTTTTGTGTACTGATACCAATTTCCGCTCCGAATCCAAATTCGGATCCATCTGTAAAACGAGTCGATGCATTATGATAAAGTGCCGCGGCATCTACAGAGGTGAAAAATTTGCTGACATTTTCCTCGTTTTCAGTAATAATCGCTTCAGAATGCATAGATCCATACGTATTTATATGATGAATCGCTTCTTCAACAGTGGAAACCACTTTCACTGCTAGTGTGAGAGATAAAAACTCTGTTTCCCAGTCTTCTTCTGTCGCAAGTAAAATAGAAGGATCAATCGCCACTGCTTTATTATCACCACGTAGCTCCACTCCTCTTTCCTTCAATGAAGAAAACAACTCGCTACCATATTGCTCTGCCCAATTCTCATGAAGTACAATCGTCTCAATTGCATTACATACAGATGGACGCTGTGTTTTTGCATTAATAATAATATTAAACGCCATTTGTTTATCTGCTGTTTCATCAATGAATATATGACAATTTCCCGCACCTGTTTCAAGTACTGGAACAGACGCTTCTCTCACTACTGTATCAATTAATTGTTTACCGCCTCTTGGTATAAGAACATCCAAGTACTCGTTCAATGTAAACAACTGTTTTGCACTATCTCTCGTTGTATCTTCTATGAGCTGTACACTTTCTGAAGACAAGCTAGTTTGCTTAAGCGCACGGTGAATCACGCTAACGATGGCTTTGTTAGAATGGATAGCAGAAGAACTACCACGCAGTATTACTGCGTTTCCTGTTTTTAAACAAATTGTAGCAGCATCTACTGTCACATTCGGCCTCGCCTCGTATATCATTCCGACAACACCAAGTGGTACGCGCATCTCCTGAATAGATAGTCCATTTGGTCGTTCCCATGCACTTACACATTCTCCAACAGGATCACGTAAATCAATTAACTGCTTAATACCTTCAGCCATATCAAGAATGCGCTGTTCATTTAGCATAAGACGATCAAGGAGAGAATCGGAAAATCCTTTCTCCTTACCTTCTTCAATATCCCGTTTGTTTTCTTCTAAAATATAAGCTGTTTCTACTATTAACTGATTAGCAATTGCAGCAAGTGCTTCATTTTTTTGACCTGTAGTTTTAAGCACAAGTTCTCTAGCAACCTCTTTTGCTTTTATCCCCTTTGCCAACACTTCATTCATTTTTATTTCCTCCTTTTTAAAGTGAAACCCAATGATCCCTATGGATGACTTCATAACTATGTCTCTTGCCTCTTGACTGAATATCTTGGCTTTGCATACCTTTTACATCTCTTAGTTCCTCTGCACTATATGTGCATTGTCCTTTTCCTATTACGCGCCCTTGTTGCGTTACAACCTCTACAACTTCACCCACTTGGAAAAATCCTGATACATTCGTAACACCAGCTGGAAGTAAACTCTTTCCATGCTGAATGATGGCAGTAGCCGCCCCAGCATCTACTTCAATTTGTCCGCTAACAAGCGAATGCAAGGCAATCCATTGCTTGTTCATCTTCATTTCTTTTTGAGGAGTATTACCGACATACGTTCCATCCCCCTTACCCTTCAAAACATCTACAAACTTTTCCTGGCCACGTCCTGTTCCGATAAATACACTCACACCAAGAGAGAGTGCTGTCTTTGCAGCATCGATTTTTGATTTCATACCGCCAGTCCCAAGTTTTGAGCCGGCATCTCCTGCAAGAGAAGAAATTTCTTCCGTAACTTCAGGAAGGAAATAATATTTTTTTGCATCCGCATTTTTCTGAGGATTTTTATCATATAACCCGTTCACATCCGTAAAAATCATGAGCGTATCTGCCGAAACAAGCCCGCTTACTAAAGCTGACAGCATATCGTTATCACCGAACGTCAGCTCCTCTAAAGAGATGGAATCATTTTCATTAATAATTGGAAGAGCGGAACGGTTTAGTAATTCTCCTAAAGTAGCATAAGCATTACTATATTGTTCTTTTCTAGAAAAATCACTTCTCGTCAGTAAAAGTTGCGCAGTAACGATGCCATATTTACGGAATTCCTCCGTGTACGCCTGCATTAACAAACTTTGCCCGACAGCTGCTGCAGCCTGTTTCCCTTTAATCGTTACAGGTCTGCTAGGATATCCTAGCGCTGAAAAACCTGCAGCGACGGCTCCAGATGTAATTAACACAACCTCGTGCCCATCTTCTTTCAACCGAGCCAATGCGGCAACGTGATCTGAAAGCTGTTCTGTAGAGATGCTTCCATGACTATCTGCCAAGGAACTACTTCCAATCTTTACAACAATTCGTTGTTTTTTCACTTTTTTATCCCCCAAGTCTAAAATCAAAGTTTTTATAATTTACACTTCATCCACTTTGCAACTATATCTATTCTCATCAATGCAGCACTGAAGTATTTAAGAGCAAAATAAAAATGACCGCTTCGCCCTTAATAAAATAAAAAGGACGAAACGGTCATTGTTCCGCGGTACCACCTTAATTGATATACATAGATATCCACTTGGTGCCTATAACGCAGGCGAACGCCTAAACTTTCATTTAAGACTCAGGGATAGGTTCGATACATTCTATACGAGGAATCTTTCAGCCGGTGAATTCCACTCTCTTTCGCAAGAAGACATATGTACTAATTCCCTTCAACGATTTTCGATCTAATTTTTTTATATTATGCGATATAGTTCGATTCGGTGTCAAGAGGTATTTTTAAAAATAAATAGAGCCACAAGTTACTTGTATGAAATTATTGCCCTACTGAATGAAAATACAAATTGATATAAGTTTAACTCATATTCATAAACATAAAACCTTAAATTATAGTGTATATATTTACATAATGTCGAATATAATTAATTTTTATCTTTTAGTGTTGCAAAAAGGAATATATTCTCTTAGAATGTTTCTTTATATTGCACAGGGATGTTATTATTATTCTAAGATAATAATAACAAACCGATATAATTGATTATAAAAGGAGCAAGATTGAGTTATTATGGATAAACAAATTGGATTCATCGGTTGCGGAAATATGGGAATGGCTATGATTGGCGGAATGATAAACAAAAATATAGTGTCTTCAAATCATATTATTTGTTCAGATTTAAACACTGCTAATTTAAAAAATGCTAGTGAAAAATATGGGCTAACTACAACTACCGACAACAATAAAGTAGCTAAAAATGCTGATATTTTAATTTTATCAATCAAACCAGACCTATACGCATCAATAATTAATGAAATAAAAGAAGTAATCAAAAACGATGCTATCATCATTACGATCGCTGCTGGGAAAAGTATTGAAAGTACTGAAAATGCCTTTAATCAAAAATTAAAGGTTGTAAGAGTAATGCCTAATACTCCTGCTCTTGTTGGAGAAGGAATGTCTGCATTATGCCCTAATGAAATGGTGACAGAAAAAGATTTAGAAGATGTACTAAACATTTTCAATAGTTTTGGTCAAACAGAGATCGTAAGTGAAAAATTAATGGATGTTGTCACATCCGTAAGTGGTTCTTCACCAGCTTATGTATATATGATTATAGAAGCGATGGCAGATGCTGCTGTACTAGATGGTATGCCAAGAAATCAAGCATATAAATTCGCTGCTCAAGCTGTGTTAGGCTCTGCAAAAATGGTACTAGAAACAGGAATACATCCAGGTGAATTGAAAGATATGGTTTGTTCTCCTGGCGGAACGACAATAGAAGCTGTAGCGACATTAGAGGAAAAAGGATTACGAACAGCTATTATTTCAGCTATGCAACGTTGTACGCAAAAGTCTGTTGAACTATCTGGTCAAACTAAAAAGTAAAACTATAAAAGAGATTACGTCAGCTATGAATTCACATGAATTTAATTAAAAATTCACTACATGATAAACAGCCAAACTCATATATAATTGAGCTTGGCTGTTTCGTTTTTAATTATATTAAAATAATTTAATTCGAATCTTCTTTAAAGGCTCTGTTTTATCCCTTACCTATTCCCTACTATGATTGTGTAATTTTATTAGAAACTAATAATTTTCCAATGCATTTCGGTAACATATCTAATAGTGTTTCAAATGCGTAGTTTACATCTAGACGTTCTGTCCATTGATGTGCATCTTTTCCTACCGGCCCCATATTTAATACTGGAACATCAAATTCTTCTAATTCCTGAAGCGGAATTGAATAACCTTTATCCCATAATGGCATATTGTCTACAAGCGAACTCATTGAATCCAGTGGATACTGCAAGCCTACATAGCTTAAATCTGAAATCCCCCCAAAATAATTTTGGTTTTCAAATGTAATTTTATGATTGTAGTGTGCATATTTTTCCATTTCTACAACTACCTCTTTTATTAAAGGATTGTTGCGTGAACTCACAGCTGGATAGTACGGCGGAGCGAAGAAAAGTACAATCATCGGTGCCTTTTCTTTACATAAAATCGCTAATTTATCTACTAAATCAATCGTTACCGCACGATCATCTTTATCTTCTCTATTTTTTATAATATTAGATTGAATATGATTTATTTTTTCTTGTCCATGTTGCTCAATTGCATATGTGATAAGCTCTTCATACGTTAATACATTTACTTTGAGATTAGGTGGTATGAACGGATTATATTTAGAAAAACGATATGCATGTTTTTCATACGAATCTTCTATTTTCTCTGCCACTTTCGTTACTTTTTGACGTAACAATGAAACTACATCTGTCATTGATTTTTCTAATAAAAACAAATTAAATAATGTAACTGCACGATGTGGAATTTGTACAGAATAATCCTCTTTTAAGTCCCTTTGAAGTAAGTTAGTTGGCGGAGGACTCGCTTCCCCTTCTACAATATCACAAAGGTCTGTGTTTAACTCTAATTCTGCTGTTATTAATGAGGCCATATAACTCCCATTTAAGCCTGCAAAAGGTTCACCTACATGTGTCTCTTTTCCGTAGCAAAGAAAACCAGGTAACACTTTACCAATAGAGCCAGTGTAAATATACTTATTTTGGTCACCAGGATGTCTTGAAAACATAGGCTCTGAGTTTAAGACCGTTTTATAATCTAAGTTATGCTCTCTTGCTAAATCTAACAGTCTCGGAACAGCGGCCCTCATCCCTACAGAATTCACTTCTTCATCTGGTACAGCCAATAAAAGAACATTCCCATCGAATCTTCCTTCACATGCTTGTTCAATCATTGCCATTTGTAATGCAAGGCCGCATTTCATATCCATTGTTCCCCTACCAAACAGCCATTCTCCATGTTCTATATCTTCACGTACATGGTCTGGAAGTTCATCTTTATGAGAATAAAACATAGATGTTAACTTTTTAGGATTAAATGCATCTTCTTTCCACACTCCGTAATCTTGTACATCTACAACATCAAAGTGACTTACTAGAATTACAGTATTTTTTGTACTATCGCTTTTCTTTACTAGTGCTGTAACAAAATATCGTCCGTCCCCTGTCGGTTTTTTTTGTAAATGCTGCGGGTTTTCTTTGAAATACTGTAATTCAGATAATTGTTCCACAACAAAGTCTGGCAATATTACTTCAGCTTCTGAACCGGTAATACTAGGAATTTCAACAAGACTGCTTAATAATTGAATCAATTGTTCTTTTGATTGCCACTTTGACATATAAATCCCCCTATTTTTCCGCATTATGAAAACAAATTCCAGTATACGAATAAAAAATGACGACAGCTATCAAAATTATATTTCTGATGTACTGCCGATTTTTATTGATATTTCATGAGCTGCTTGTTTTACCTTGCTAATAAGAAAAGATAGTCGATCATCATTAATACGATGACTAATTAATCCAACACTTAATGCTCCTACTACTTTATGATTAAATCCGATAATAGGTGCAGCTACTGAAGCTGTCCCTTCTGTTTTTTCACCATAACTGACAGCATATCCTTCATTTTTTATTTGCTTTATTTGATTAAGAAGAATTTGCTTTTGTTCTGGTAATGAAGAAAGTAAATTTTCTACAATATGTTCCATTTCATTCGTTTTCATATTGGCAAGCATCGTTTTATTTGCGGCACCAATTGAAAGTGGAATTTGTTCCCCTAGATTATCGATAACTCGAATTTTTAAAGGACTATCAATTCTTTCAATGATAATAGAATGTGTTCCGTTTGGAATATTTAAATAGACACTTTCCTCCACTTCAGCAGCCAAACGTTTCATCACTTCTCTTGCAACAGATCTGTAGTCTACCTTCTCCAATTGACGTAACCCTATTTCCATCCACATTGGTCCAATTTTGTACTGTTTTGTCTCTGAAATTTGTGTAACTAACCCATGCTCCATTAAAGAGTTAAGTAATCTATGTACTGTACTAACCGGGAGATGTGTTCCATCAGCTATATCAGAAATAGCCCAATACTCTTTTTCATTTGTAGAATTCAATAATTTAATAATACTTATCGCTCGATCAATGGACTGTACCATAACTCGCCTCAACTTTACTCGTAATATGTTAGTATGCTTAATTAACTATCAATTTAGCAAACATTCGAAATGAAATCAATCTATTTATTTAATTTTCTAACAATAAAAACATATCACTAACAAAGAATTGAAAACGCAAACAAAAAAATATTGACTTTTCTTTTTAATTATCTGAAAATTATAACAAGATTTCACATCACGGAATACATTCCATAATACGGAAAAACACCAAACTTTATTCTATCAACTATGAAAGTGAGGAAAACAATAGCGCAAGTAAGCAATACAAACAATGAATTAAAACGGACGATGAAAAGTAGACACTTATTCATGATTGCACTCGGTGGTGTGATTGGAACGGGGTTATTTAACGGATCTGGCTTTATTATAAGTCAAGCTGGACCTGGCGGATCCGTACTTGCCTTTATGGCCGGTGGATTATTAATGTATTTCGTTATGCTATGTCTTGGTGAACTTGCTGTAGCCATGCCTGTTTCAGGTTCTTTCCAGGAATATGCCACTAAGTTCATCAATCCTGCAACTGGCTTTACAATCGGATGGTTGTATTGGTTAAGCTGGGCGAATACGACCTGTCTTGAATTTACAACTGCCGGCATTACAATGCAGCGCTGGTTTCCTGATATTCCTGTTTGGGTTTGGTGTTTAATATTTGGCGTTACAATCTTCACTATTAACGCATTATCTGCTCGTAGTTATGCAGAAACAGAATTTTGGTTTTCAAGTATAAAAGTATCTGCCATTATCGCTTTCATTATTCTTGGCGGCGCCGCTATGTTCGGTTTTATTGATTTAAAAGGTGACGAACCCGCTCCGCTATTATCAAATTTCGTAAATCATGGTGGTTTATTCCCAAATGGACTTGCCGCTATTCTTTTAACAATGGTTACAGTCAACTATTCCTTCCAAGGTACAGAACTTGTTGGAATCGCAGCAGGTGAAAGTGAAGATCCAGCAAAAACTTTACCTCGTTCTATTAGAAATATTATATGGCGCACAATGTTTTTCTTCGTCTTAGCAATCTTTGTTCTTGTTGCTTTAATTCCTTGGGAAGAAGCTGGATTAACAAAGAGCCCATTCGTTGCTGTTTTTGATAATATCGGTATTCCATATGCAGCTGATATTATGAACTTTGTTATTCTTACTGCTGTTCTTTCTGTTGCAAACTCAGGACTATACGCTGCTACTCGAATGCTTTGGTCTTTATCAAAAAACGAAATGGCTCCAGCCTTTTTAAAGAAATTATCATCACGTGGGATTCCTCTCAACGCTTTAATCATGACGATAGCTATTTCTGCTTTTTCTCTTTTGACAAGCGTAGTAGCTGCTGAAACGGTTTACTTATGGCTCATTTCAATTTCCGGAGTCATTACCATTATTGTTTGGATGTCAATTTGTGTTTCTCAATTCTTTTTCCGCAAACATTATTTAGCAGACGGTGGAAAATTAGAAGACTTAAAATTTAAAACACCACTTTATCCACTCGTACCAATTCTTGGTTTTGGATTGTATGGCATTATATTAATCAGTCTTATTTTTATCCCAGAACAACGACTTGGAATCTATTGCACTGTACCATTTATCATCTTTTGCTATACCTACTATCACTTTAAAGTTAAGAAAAGAATATCTACTAACACTCATAGTGAAAGTAAAATTAGCGAGACTTCGTAATATTTGACGATACATAAAAGACCACACATGGCGTTTCACTTCATGTGTGGTCTTTTATCGTTCCTTCTCTCATTTCCCCCTACTATTGAAAGAATTATTTATAACACTTTAAGTTCTGGATTGCTCAGGTGAACTTTGGGTTGAAAAATGAGCATTTCTATACCTTTCCCAAAATTTCAAGTTCTGCTAATGATGTTGTAGAAAGTGTTAATGTAGTAAATACTATAATACTAACAATTACTATTTTTACTATTCATAAGTTGATGATTCTGCTTACTATTACTGTTTTGTTTTGATATATTTAATATATATTTAAAGAAAGACAGGAGTTAGATACGATGATAAAAGGTTTTGGAGGAATATTTTGGAGAACTAAGAATCTTGATGTTATAAAAAAATGGTACAGTGAAGTGTTGAAACTTGATATAGAAGATTGGAATGGAACTGTGATTAAACCCCAGTTAGGAAATGAGACCATCTTTTCTTTCTTTACAGAGAATGACAATTATTTTCCAAAAGAACAACAAGTGATGTTAAATTTCGAAGTACATAATCTAAACGAGACTATAAAGCATCTTGAGAATATTGGTGTACCTCTTGAGAAGAAAGAAGAAATCAGTGAATTTGGAAAGTTTATTTGGATTAAGGATCCTGAAGGTCGATTGATCGAACTTTGGGAGAAATAGTGGATTATACTTATTTACTATTAAGTTAACAGCTGCGTTAATACATCAAGGTAAATAAAAAAGTCGATTCCTTTAACTCCACAGGAAATCGATTTTTTTGTGGAGTTAAACTTCTTAGCTTTGTAAATTCTCATTTTTCAAATTCTACCCTATGGCCACCAACTTAAAAACATAAAAAAACGCTATTCTTACGAAAAGAATAGCGTTTTTCATTATTTAAATATGATTTCATCTGAATTTAATAGATATATCCCCTCTCCTACAAAAGTAGTAGAGTGTTCATTTAAACACTTACTACCTCAGTGGGATTTATCACATTCCAATTTCAATATAATAGTAAATAGGTATATCGGATATAGATGTACATTACTAGGCTTATACATATTTCAACTTTAGAATTACATTCACTATTTAATTGGTAGTTACCAATAAAGAAAGGAATGATCATAATAATACAGAACATATACGAAACTCATTTACATGTAAGAAATTTAGAAAAGGCAATAAATTTCTATCAAAACAAGCTAGGATTAACGTTAGCAAGAAAACTCTCCAAAAGAAGAGTGGCTTTCTTTTGGGTCGGAGAAAATAAACAACAAATGCTTGGACTATGGGAAGTAAATAATATCGAAGACTTTGAGCCGAGACATTTTTCTTTTGGTGTAAATTTAGAGTCTTTAATGACTTCTAAAGCGTGGTTAGAGGAACGTGGAATAGAAGTGATAGGAAGTCAAGGAAAAGGAAATCAAGAGCCAATTGTCCAAAGGTGGATGCCCGCTGCAAGTGTATACTTTCTAGATTGTGATGGAAATAAATTAGAATTCATTTCTATGTTACATGAGAATCCAGATGAATTAGAATATGCATCCTATTTAAGTGTATGGAATACGGAACACCAAGAAAAATGAATGAAATCTCCGTTCAAGTCTTTTCTTATTTTTAGATATAATGTTGTACTATCCCCATGCCCATCAACTTAAGAATTTAGAATCCCCCCCCCAAAAAACGAAATTTCGTCACAAGTTGTCACAAAATTTCGTTTTTTAGGTAGTTTTATTTTCTTAGCTTGATTTCGATGAGCGGTACCCCATAAAGGCCCCTGATACATAATTGATGTTCTGCTATTTGTAGAAAACAATCCACTTATACCATTTTAACAAGAAGAAATATCTCGTCCATGTTGTAATATTGGCTTACGTTAAGCTTGTGAAAAAATCACATTCATGTATAATACAATTGATGTATGATACAATAGTTGTAGGAGGGTGACCTTTTTGAAAAGAGAAGATGCCTTAAAACTAAGAAAAGATATCAAGAAAATGATTATAATAACTGGGGTTTTTGAATCTCAAAATTTGCCCAATGGACCATTTGAAAAACCTTTACCAACTTCTCAAATGATGGCGTTAGAAGAACTAGAGGTGGAAAAATTAACTGTTTGGCAACTATCCAATAAACTTAGATTAGAGACTTCAACTGTAAGTAGATTGGTAGATAAATTAGTAAAAAAGGGGCTTATTTATCGTGAAGTAAATGAAAAAAATAGAAGAGAACTTTTTCTGCACCTCACAGAAAAAGGTCACATAACTGTTAATTGCTTAAGAGAGCAATCCATTACATTTTATCAAAGTATTCTCAATAATTTATCAGAATCAGAACAAAAAATAGTTGTGGATGGTTTTGAATTATTTATTGATTCTATTTCTAAGCCTTTTGATTAGAGTGAGGTAAGTCATAACATTTGGAGGATAAAATGAGTTTGCATTTTGAACGTCCTATTATTGAATTAAAAGAGAAATTTGATGAATTAAAGAAAATTATGAAAGAAAATAATGTAGATTTATCGTCAGAAATTCATGAATTAGAAAAACGTTTAAATAAAATGCAAGATAAAATTTATTCTAATATTACACCTTTTCAACGAGTTCAAATTGCAAGGCTACGTAACCGACCCACGACATTGGACTATATACCTTTATTGTTTACAAACTTTCTCGAACTTCATGGTGATCGATTATATGGTGATGATAAAGCAATGATAGGTGGTATTGCAAAATTTAAAGGAATGCCCGTTACGGTTATTGGTCATCAAAGAGGTAGAAATACAAAGGAAAGTATAGAAAGAAATTTTGGAATGGCACATCCAGAAGGTTATAGAAAAGCGCTAAGACTTATGAAACAAGCTGATAAATTTAATCGCCCTATTATTACATTTATTGATACAATAGGCGCCTATCCAGGGATAGGGTCTGAAGAACGTGGAATTTCTGAAGCGATAGCTCGAAATCTATTTGAAATGACTACACTTAAAGTGCCAATTGTTTGTATTGTAATTGGAGAAGCATCAAGTGGTGGAGCTCTTGGCATTAGTGTCGGTAACCATATCCATATGTTAGAGTATTCATGGTACTCGGTAATTTCGCCAGAAGGAGCAGCATCTATCCTATGGAAGGACGCTAAGTATGCTCCAGAAGCTGCTGAACATATGAAAATTTCAGCAAAAGATTTAAAACATTTAGGAATTATTGATGAAATCATTCCTGAAATTAAAGGTGGAGCACAAAATGATATACAATCACAGGCAAAAATGATTGAATCTGTAATCGAATCATCTCTAAAAAAATTGATACTATTATCCTCGGAAGAGCTTATACAACAGCGATATGAAAAGTATAGACAAATAGAGAATTATAAATGAAAGTATTTAAATTCCGTATTACATTTCGGAGGATTATCACAAAAAATTCTAAATATTTTGTAAGTAACCTCTTAAACTGGGATATGCTGATACTATCACTCTAGAAAAGATGTGTGATCGGTATGGAAAAGGATAATTTGTTCAAAATGGATCAACGTGGTGTGTACTATATACCGCGACTCAAATTAAACAATAGGATATATGTCAAAAATGAATTTCCTGAATACTTTCGAAACGGAACAATAAAAAAACAATATCAGTACATCAAAGTTGATTTAGAGCACATCATGGATACCTTAAAACCAGGACAGTCCTATGAAATAAAAGAAGCTTATTTTGGAAAGGATAAAAAACTATTCACTCGGGTGATTATGTATCGATTAACAGAAAAACAACTTCGTGAGCGTATGAAAAAACAAGTGTACACAGAAAGTACACTTTGTTTTCATTTTTAAGTTGATGGGCATGTGTACTCCCCCCTTTTGCTATTAATTTTCCGTTATGAACAGTTATCATAACGGAAAATTAATGACAACTCCATTTGTTAACATAATGTATTTACTGTCAACTTATATTTGTACTTACGTACAAGCAATTTTCTAATCTGCTTCAATTATAATTTAAATCATTTAATTTTTCTTCTTATCTGGCATCTACTCTTTAAACAAAAACTCCCCTTAAATCGAAAATGATTAAGGGGAGTTTTATATACGATGCAATTATAGTTCAGATTTCACCCGAACAGAAACATTATTTTTAATTATATTTTTGACATCTTTAAAGCTAACAAAATTGTTACTTTTCTCATCCCAAAGACGGAAACGGAGTGAACGCAAGCTTGTAGCAAGCGTAATCGTTGGTACATTTTTTAAAGGAAGCGTATTGTTGTGTGCCTCTTCTAATTTATAGTTAGGTACTCTTGGACTTAAATGGTGAACATGATGGAATCCAATATTACCCGTTAGAAATTGCAAAATTTTTGGAAGTTTATAAAAAGAACTTCCCTCCACTGCCGCTTTCACATATTCCCACTCTTTATCTTCTTCAAAATAAGAATCCTCGAATGTGTGCTGTACGTAAAACAACCAAATACCTATTGAACCTGCTATTAAAAATATAGAACCATGTACTAAAAGAAACGATTGCCATCCAATTGCCCAGCAAAGCATTCCTATAATAGCAACGATTAAAATATTCGTTAAATATGTGTTCATACGTTCTTTTTTTCTAGCACCTTTTCGGTTAAATCTATTTTTAAGCAGGAAAACATAAATCGGGCCTAACCCAAACATAACGAATGGATTGCGATATAAACGATATGCTAAACGGAGTCTAAATGGTGCTGCTACATATTCATCTACTGTAAGCGTCCAAATATCTCCTGTACCTCTTTTATCCAAATTACCACTCGTAGCGTGGTGAATAGAATGCTCATGCCCCCACTGATCAAATGGGAATAATGTTAAAACACCCATACACGTTCCAACTATTCTATTTGCACGTCGACTTTTAAAAAACGAATAATGGGTGCAATCATGAAAAATAATGAAAATCCTTGTCATAAATCCAGCGGCTAACAGTGCTGGAACTAATGTTAACCAATAAGAAACTGACAAACTTTTATAAGCAAGGTACCATAAAATAATAAATGGCACGATTGTGTTGATCAGTTGCCAAACACTTTTTTTAATCGTTGATTTTTCAAAAGGAGCAACTTGTTTTTTTAAATTTTTAGTATTTTCTAAGGTCATTGTTCTAATTCCTTTCCTTTTTGTTGCTAATTCATATTATAGCACACTATTAGTATCAGGTGTTAAAAGTAGCTATAATAAATATTTTATACTATAAAAATCTCTTTTTTCTTACTCATTACTTACAAATTTCTTACGTCCAAAATAGCTTCTATAATTGGACAGACGGAGCATTTTATATATCAAAGAAACTTCGAATTTTTCCAATAAGTACATAAAAAAACAGAGAGTTTTTTCACAAGAAGAAAAGAGCTACCATAAGTCAATTTCACCGACTTGTGGCAGCTCCTCTTCTTTTTACCTTATTTTATCGATGAAGCCAAACTGCACCTGCAGACTTGTCTTCAGCTTGGCCTACCACTTCAAACTTCAGTCCTAATTTTGGTAACTTACGTCCTGCATCAGGAATAATGCTGTTGATGTATTGCTTAGAATCATCAAATTTCGCCACTCCTGGTAATCCTTTATAATCAAAGATACCGCGAGTTGGTGAATTTACTTTCCATGCTGGCGTTTGATCAAATGAGAATGCCGCATCGGCAATTTGATAACGCGTACTGCTCTTCACAGTAGGTTGTCCGTTTAATGTCCCTACAATTGCCTCTGGATGAGAATCTACAACTCCTAAGAACCCTTCACCTGGATGAATGCCTACCCAGTTATCTGTAAAGCTTTGATCCGCATACCATACAACCATTCCTGTATTAAATACTGGGCCACGTGCATGTTGTAACGCAGTGTCAGAACCAGCGTAATTTCTCCACTCTACATAGTAATTATGTTTTTTCTGTTCAAATCCGTTAGACACAGTAAAGCCTTTTAACGTCATTGCTGGCTGACCTTCTGCATCATCAGAGAAAACAACTTTTCCATCTACAGTTAAGGCTGCATTATCTAACGCAAATCCTTTATAAGCTACTGCAATATCTGTTAAGTACTCAAATTGCAGTTTTACTTTTTTTCCTTTGAATTGGCTTAAATCGTATGATTTATCAACCCATTTACCATCAGTTGTATCCGCGCCGCCTTTTACATCTTTTTCGCCCATTCTATCAATGCGTGTCTTCGTTCCATCTTCTGCAATCGCATATACGTCAAGGAAATCATACTTCGCTTCAAGTTCGTAAAATGCCTTATAATCGAACTTAGCATCCTTTGCATTTGTTAAGTCAAATACTGGTGTCTCAAGTGTTGTATGAATGTCATTTCCTTTTGTACTATAATAGAACTTCTTACCAAACGCCGATTCGATATTTTTTATATCTTTGTCCGGCAAGTTAACACGAACGATTCCAGGTCGTTTAGATTTTGTAGTACTTTGATCTACATATGTTGCAACACCGATGCCTTTGCTAAGTTTGTCATAATCTACTTCAAGGATATTCGCCCAGTTCCCCTTCATATTCTTTTGGAAAAACTCTTTATTTTGTGGTGAGAAACTCGTTGGCTCTGTTCCTGCAATTTTTCCAGCCCAGCTACCACCACTCATAATAGACCATGACTCAACAGGTTCACCTTGTCCTGAGTACTTTGTATCATATTCATCTGGTAAACCTAAATCATGACCATACTCATGCGCAAACACACCAACTGCTCCGTCTTCAGGCTCGATTGTATAATCATATGCAGCCATCTTTCCACCCCAGTTCGAAACAGAAGATTTCGTGCCATCAATTGCATATGGTTTTGAACCTAGTTTTGAACGATGTGACCAAATCGCATCATCTTTCAATTTACCGCCGCCAGCTTCTTGACCAACGCCAGCATGTACAACCATTAAATGATCAATAATGCCATCTGGCTCATTTTTATTTCCATCACCATCTTGATCGTATTGATCAAATTGGTCATAGTCTGCTAAATTGATTCCTTTTGCTACCGCTGCTTTTAATGCTTCTTTCACAAAATCTTTTGGTCCTAAAGGCCCCTTGTTATCATGCCCAGTACCCGCATCAGCACCATAATCTGATGCTTTTCCTGGAACAGTAAGCCATTCTGTTACAGTCCCATCAACTGTATAGCTACCACCAGATTGCTCTTCATAATATTGCTTAAATGTGTTAATCTTCGATCCATCAAATAAAGTGAATGGTTCATCACCAAATAACATTTTTTGATAATGTTCACGATTAAAGTCCTTAGAATACATGTATCCTGGCTCTTGATCAATATTGTTATGCTTAAAATCGCTAAATTCTACAAGTAAAACAAGTACTTTATCTTTTCGAACAGCTCCATTGTATTCTTCTTGCTTCGCTGATGTAGTAGGTACTTTTCCATTTAATTTCCCTGGATTTAATGCTGCACCTTGTCCAGCTACTGGGCCTACTTCAGGCTGCTGTGCCTGCTCATTTTCCTTCATTTTTGCATCTTTTACTTTTTTCATAAAATCAGAAGCTTCTTGTGTAAGACTATCTCCTGTTAAGATTTCTTTCCCAGGGTTTTCCCCTTTCTTTTTCTCAACATATTTTTCGACAGCCTTTGACGTCTCAGCTTGTGATGCAGATTGATCAATTACCCCCCGTTGTTTTAGTGCTTCTGCCAAACGCTCCTCCGGTATTAAGTGCTCATCTATTGGTAGAGATGATGTTGGTGTCTCAGCATACGCTGCGTGACCTCCAAAAGCAAACGTACTACTTAGTACTGCTGCTGTTGTTAATACGGCTAATGGTTTTAATTTCTTTTTCTTTTTCAATGCATTTCCTCCCCAGTGTCTGCAAATTATCGTTTTTTGCCGATAACAACATAATATTCGTTATAATACGAATATTCAATCTTTTTCAACAAATAAAATGTTGAGAAATATTGAATATTCGTTATAATACGAATATTCAATCTTTTTCAACAAATAAAATGTTGAGAAATATTTTTTTATGCAGAGAGAAATACAAAAGATAGAAAAACAAACAGGCTCTCCTATAAATAACAGTGAACTTTTATATGTTCTTAGTTACAATTAAAATCCAGTAAATCTGAAGTGAACCCTGAAAACGGGACACC
>NZ_JXIS01000035.1:0-108071 GCF_000836715.1 Bacillus sp. L_1B0_5
AAAGGGTTTCCCAACACTCTGAAAAAAGAAGCCTGTTTAACAGGCTTCTTTTTTATTATTTAGTAAACACGTTTTCGGTTTTCCGCATAACTAGAGATGAGTAATAATGCAGTTTCTTCTCCTATATTACGAACAATATGAGGAACGCATGCATTCCATGAGAAAGAATCACCTTCTTCTACAATTGCAATATCTTCACCGTGCTGAACTTCTAGTTTTCCGCGTAATACAAGGTGACATTCTTCCCCTTCATGGGCATTTGGTGAGTTTTCTTTCGGGAATCCAGTAGGGATTTCTACTAAAGATAGGCGAAGCCCCCCTTGCTCCGCAACATGTTCAATTCTTTGCTCATCTTTGCCGTATACACTGTATTTCCGTTCTTCTTTTTTGACAATTTTTAATCGATCTTTTTGCTCTAACAATAAATAGGGAAGGGGAACGTTTAAAAAATTGGAGATCGTTTCTAAAGTTGAGATAGATGGTGATGTTTTATTATTTTCAACCTGACTCATAAATCCTTTAGAAAGACCTGTTCCCTCGCAAATTTGTGCGATTGTTATGCCTCTACGTTGACGAATTTCACGTATTGCAGAACCAATATTCATAAAATCAAGCTCCTTTTTGTAAACAACTATTTGTATCATAGCAAAAAAAATATATTTTTTCCCAGTGAAAATGAATTGACGAATAAAAAAAATTAGTGTATGTTTTGTAATGTAAATAAAAGTTTTGTATAAGAAAACTATAAAGGAGAGAATGAAATGAATCAACATATTGGTAACTTAATTATTCGTATCGTGTTAGGGGTAACATTCTTCATGCACGGTTTAACAAAATTCCAATCAGGAATTGACAATATTGCAGGGTGGTTTACAAGCATTGGTTTACCAGGAGGACTTGCATACGGTGTAGCAACGTTTGAATTAGTTGGAGGCCTATTATTAATTCTAGGTTTAGGGGTAAGATATATTGGATTATTATTTGCACTTGTTATGGTTGGAGCAATTGTAAAAGTGAAATGGTCAGCTGGCTTATTGGGAGATGGAAAAAATCCTGGTTTCGAATTAGAACTTGCATTATTAGCAATGGGTGCATACTTATTTGTTGCAAAGGCTGATGGTTTTGTAGATAATTTTTTAAAAGAAAAAATGTCAAAGAAGAACTAATTTAAATGGGGGGCTAACAAGATGAGTTTTCAACTTCATCCCGATACAACACTTGATGTTGTTCATTTATACGTATCTAATGTAAAGAAATCACTAGAGTTTTATACGGAAGTACTAAGTATGAAGGTGCTAAAAGAAGAAGCAGCAGTCGTTACATTTGGGAATGAAAATGATGAACCACTTCTTATCATTGAAGAAAAGAAAGAAGCTTTTCCGAAGCAAAGAGGAAGAACAGGGTTATATCATTACGCAATTTTATTACCAAGTAGACAGGATTTAGCGAATGTTCTTCGTCATCTTGTAGAGATGGTATATCCACTACATGGTGGAGCCGATCATTACTTTAGTGAAGCTCTTTATTTAGCTGATCCAGATGGAAACGGGATTGAAATTTATCATGATCGACAAAAAGAAGTTTGGCGTGATGAGAATGGAGAACTACCATTTGTTAGTAACCCGTTAGCTGGTGAAGAATTATTACAGCAAGGAAGTACATGGAATGGCTTTCCAGCTGGTACTGTGATGGGGCATATTCATTTCCATGTAGCTGATTTAGAGGAAGCTAAACGTTTCTATGTTGATGGTCTTGGTTTTGAAGTAACGATCCCAGCTCGTAATGGAGCGTTGTTCGTATCTGCAGGTGGTTATCATCACCATATCGGTTTAAATACATGGCAAGGTGAAGGGGTACCACCGCAAATGCCAGGTTCTGTTGGTTTAAAATATTTCACAGTTGTACTAGCGAATGAAAAACAAAAAGAGCAAGTATGTGAAAGCTTAAAAAATATTGGCAAGATTGCTACGTACAAAGATGGAATATTACAAGTCGAGGATCCATTTGGACATTGTATCCATTTCAAAATAAAAGGAGAAGCCTAAAAAGGCTTCTCTTTTTTATTTTCTTATAATTGCTTTTTCGTTTTGTAAAAATAGTTCATCAAATTGCTTTGCAAGCTCAAAATCTAGTTTCGTTAAACCTTTTGCATTCCAAGATGACAAAGTAATAATAACTGCTTTATACTGGATAAGGATAAATGGATGGTGATTATGTTCTTCTGATAGTTTGGCGGCTACAGAGACAAATTCGACTCCTTTTAAGTAGTCGGAAAACATATATTTTCGTTCAATCCATTTCTCATCTTTTACCATCCATTTATCTACCTTCAATAATTCCTCGTGAACTTCTTCTTCAGTTAATCGTAGCATCATTTTTCACATCCTTTACTGGAAGTAACGCAAGACCATTGTTAATAAGGCGTGTTACAGCTTCGTCAGTTGTGAAAGTAGAAAGTTGATGTAGTAATGCTGCCGATGTTTCATGCCCTTTGTTATGCTCTAAAAGTAACTCTAATACTTCAAGGCGCAGCAACCATTCTTTCGCATAAAATTTATTTAATACTTCTTGAATTGCTACTAATTGATCGATATGCGCGTCGTGTAAAATCCCCTCATTTCGAATATCTCGAACTGTTTGATACATACGTTCAAGTTCATTCAGTACAAGTGGAGCAGGAATTTCTTGAACTTCTTCATCCATTGGGAAAAATGCTGCGGCATCTGCGGCACCTGGGAATACTGAAGTGATTTGTGAGCCAACAGCCATATCAAATGCGCCCCATGAAGCATCAAATAAAACGCGGGCGTTATAAGTAACTGTGCAATCGATAAAGGAAATAAGAGCAATTTTCTTATCGTTTTTTACAATATCTGTTACTGTTCCTTTTACATGAATACCACTTGCAAAAGTAAGCGCAGCGATATTTCCAATTGTAATTCCTAATGATTGTAGTTGTTCGTCTGTACAATTTTCTAATGCAATATTTTCAGTGAGTAATCCAATCGGTGTTCCAAATCCGTCACTGTGTACAGAAGTAGAATGATTCGCTAGCTGTTTATTATGAAGCGCTAATGCCGTTGGCGAATTTGTGCGCATGTAAATTAATTCACCTGTATCGTTTTCAATTGTCTCGCTAAATGTACCTGTAATTTGTAATCCACTATTTAGCTCAGCAGTTGCATAGTTCTCAGAGCGAATTGCTTTTTCTAAACCTTCTTTTCCACCTGTTTTAAAGGCCATTGTTTTAGAAAATATTTCAAGCGCATCTGTTAATTCTTCAAAGGATTCACAAACAAATAGTTGTGGTTGCATTTTTGTTACGTCATAAGTTGTCCCTGTACATGCTTCGATAGAAAATGGAACCTTTTCTACAGCGTCTGTTAAGCAATGTTTGCTTTCGCCAACAGAAGAAAGGAGACCAGCACCATATATCTTTGGATCATCTATATTTCCGATCAATCCATATTCTACTGTCCACCAGAAAAGACGTGAAATTTGTTCAGCTTCTGATAAACCAGAAACTAAGTTTTGTTTTTCAATTACAGCATTTTCAGCAGCCTTAACTTCATCAGGAGTAGAAGTAGGGCTTTCTTTTACTATCGTTAATGTACGAACAGCTTCAAATGCATCATGTTCTTCTTTTGTAGAGAAAGCTCTTGCACCAATTTGCCCAAAACGTTTCACATATTTTGCATATGTAGAATCAAGTAAAATCGGTGCGTGTCCTGCGGCTTCGTGTACGATATCTGGAGCTGGTGTGTACTCGATATTTTCTACTTTCCGAATATCTGTTGCAATCGGTAGTAATCCATGTCCTTGAAAATCGAAGAATGCTACGCCGGGAATAAGTCCGTCAATCGTTACAGCGCCCCAGCCACTTGGAGCCAAACACTCATTCATTTCTTCTACTTTTGGAATTGCATCTATATTAATACCAGATGATTGTAGTCCGTTCACATAGGCTGGATGAGCAACGTCTTTTAAGAAACTATGATTTTGTCTCATAATATAACGCCACACAGCGTGATTCACCGGTGTGTATTGATCATAATGTTGTGTGGATACGAATGGTTTTAAATGCGATGGAATTTCTGTTTTCTTTGTCATTAAGACATCCTCCTTTTTTTCAATAAAATTGAATATCGATTTCGTATAGCTTGTATCACCTCCTTTCATTTTTGTAAGCGCTTATAAAATTTTATCATAAGATTCGGAATTATTTAACATCTGTTTCTGTGAGAAATAGAAAAAGCCCCTATCGGAAAATCCGATAGGGGCGAAAGAATCGCGGTACCACCCTATTTGTAAGTGAAAATATACTTACATCTCAATTAATGATAACGGAAAAATTCCGTCTTTTCCTTCATGCATAAAAGCACTACGAAAAAGAAGCTCCAGAATTGTAATTCATACTTATATATGTGCTAATTTCCACCGACCATTAGCTCTCTGTAACAGGGATATAAGATACTACTGCGATTCTTTCAACGCGTATATATGAAATTGTATAAGGGGATGGACGCAAAAAAGTCCCTATCGGAAAATCCGATAGGGACGATAAAAATCGCGGTACCACCCTATTTGTAAACAAGTAATTGTTTACCACTCACTTTACGATAACGGAAAGATCCGTCTTTCTCTTCATGCATAAAAAGCATTACGGGAAAGAAGCTCCAGAATTGTAATTCACGCTTGTATATGTACTGATTCGCACCAACCATCAGTTCTCTGAGACAGTGATATAAGTCGCTACTAGTATTCCTTCAAAGCCGATATATAATTCGTTCAACTAAACTATGTTTTGTATTATAAAACTATATTAAAAAAATTGTCAACAAAAATTTTTTATCCCGTGTTAATGAGCAGTAAAATTCTTACCTAAAAATTCGGTGGGAGTAAAGAAGTGAGATGGAGACTAACTGCCCGTAACCCCCGATTGGTGAAGGCTAATAATCAGTGGGGATGAACAAAATCTCCACTGATTAAAGTTTCACTTTATTTCACTTCTAAATTAACATTTAAATTAGAGGTATTGCCAGCTGCATCAGTTGCTACAATGTGAATAGTATTTTTTCCTTCTTGTAATTGAGTACGATCGAAATAAATGTCATAGCTTTTCTCCCAAGGGTTCAGGAATGCCTGGTCCCATACACCATTTCCGTTAATTTCATATTGCATTCTCACTGGAATCCCAGGTGCTATCCAACCAGATTCTGACATCCAATCCAGTAGAATATCATCAACTTTTCCTCTAATTACGAGATTTTCTTGGTCAACTTCGTATGTTAACTTAGGTGCAGTTCGATCAAGAAATACAGCAGCTGTTTGTTTTGTTTCTCCGCCAGAATTAGAAGCAACTGCTTCGATTTGATATAGCCCGTCAGCTAAAGGAGTGCCATCTGCTTTTGTACCATTCCATTTGAAAGGTTTGTATCCAGGAGTTGCATTTTTAGCTTGATGGATAATCCCTTGATACGTTACACGTTCTTTCGAAACTAAATTTGCATGCAATGTTACATCATCCACAGGCGCAACTAAATAGTAGTTGATGAGATTATCATCTAGTACGTGGTCGCCATTTGGGCTAAAAGTAGAATTAATAATTTCAAGTCCATCGATACGTTTATAATCTTTAGGATCGATACTAAATGTGAATGGAATTCGAATTTCTTCTTTTGCCCCTTGTTCTTTTACATATACATTTCCAGTATACACACCTTGTGGTAGTGAGCTATCCACAGTGATAGTAAATGGTTTTTCGGTACTACTATTCGGTTGTATGCTAATCGATGAAGGGACAGAAGCTCTTACTTTTGTTTTTGTGTTTGCATCTAGTAATTCCACACGAGTTGAAAAACTTTTCTTTTTACTAGAAAGGTTTTGTAATGTAACATTTTGCGTCAGTTTTACTTTTCCGCTATTTGGCTTAATAAGACCAAAGCTGACATTGTTAGGTTTTACTAATACATTTGTTTGAGCTGCTTTCGGAATGTTAATTAAACCAGATCCTTGTGCCATAACAGGGTATGTATTTTCATTGACATCATGTAATGTTTTTGCATTGTTAGCAAGAGCCGCTTTCAATTGTTCTGTCGTCCAATCAGGATGCATTTGACGCAAGAGGGCAACCGCTCCAGCTACTTGCGGAGCAGCCATACTTGTTCCGTTATGCGATTCATAGCCGCCTCGCGGTACTGTACTAGTAATTTGTACTCCAGGTGCAACAACATCAGGCTTTATTAGCCAACTTCCTTGTGATGGTCCTCTTGAACTAAAGTTACCGATAAGTTCTGTTTGCTTTGGTTGTCCAATTTTTATATTTTTCTTTCGTTTTGCAATTAAAGTTTTTAATTCTTCCCCATTTGTATTTGATAATTGCATTACTGGGACAGCAAGATTTTCACGTGAAAAATATTCCGGCATCATATTAATTTCTTTTTCGCTAGAGATTAATAATACACCAAGTGCCCCAGCTTGCTTCGCTTGTTCTGCTTTTACTAATGTACTAGAAGTACCTTGTAAAATAAGTGCGAATTTCCCTTTCACATCTTGTTTTGCATAATCACTTGGATTGCCATAACCAACGTATACAAGAGGGGAATCATTCCCTATTGGGAAATCGGATTTTGATAACGGTAATCCTTGATATGTTTTGCTGGAACCAGCTACTTGGAATGTTGGAAACGGGATAGAAACCGTAGATGCTCCAACAGAAATGACACTACTTGCGTTACCGGGAGCATCAACAGACCAAGGTTTTGGTCCGTCATTTCCATTTGAAACGACAGCAGTAACACCAAGTTTCGCTGCTCGTTCTAACGTTAATGTTACAGGCTGATCAGGTACATTTAAATCCTGCCCAAGGGAGAGGTTTAACACATCCGCACCATCTTGAATCGCTCGCTCAATCCCTTGGATAATATCATCTGTTGTACCAGTTCCACCGTCATTCATTACACGATAGGCTAGAATAGAAGCGTTTGGAGCAACGCCTTTAATTTTTCCGTTACCCGCAATAATTCCAGCTACATGAGTACCATGTACGTTACCATCCATTGGATCGTTATCTTCATCAACCGTGTCATACCCACCGATATAATTTGCCTTTAAGTCAGGGTGTGTATAGTCTACGCCAGAGTCGATAATGGCTACTTTCATGCCTTTTCCATCAAGCGGTTTGCCAGATGGATCTTTTAAATTCCACGCTTCAGGTGCACCAATTGTCGGTCCACCGATATTTGGTGCTTCTTCGTTAGTAGTACTTTTTGATGTTTCATGCAATTTATATGTTAAGTTCGGATAGACTGCTTTTACTTCAGGTAAAGAGGCAAGAGAGGTAATTTGATCTCCAGGAACTGAAATAGAGAATCCGGAAAATAACGTATTATACACTTCTTTAATTTTTGCACCAGGTGCTTTTTCTTTTATTTTCTTAGTCGTATCTTCTTGTGCTTTTTTTAGCTCAGCATGATAAGACTGCGCATTACTATTTTGTAAATCTGGAGCATGCTGAATATTACTTTGAGCAGCGAGAGGTGCATGTTGCAATTCTACAATTACTGATATTTCTTTTGTTGTTTTCGTTTCAATATTTTGAGCAATTTTATGTTCTCCCCACTGTTCAATCGTTGTTTTTAATTGTGGACTAAATTGCTTCTCCTTTTGTAGTGATTCAGCATGAGCGCTTAAAGCTCCAAAACTAGAAAAGACAAGCGCCATGCTTAATAGTGTAGATGTAGTTTTTTTCATTGATACTCCCCCTAATAAAAAGTGCCAATATTCAGAAATAAAATCTTGCATTTTAGTTGGAAATTATAAATATAAATGTTGGCTAAACTATACTTTCGATATAATTCATACCAATCCTCTATGGATTGAAAATTTCTTGGGAAATTTTTTCTGATTATGTCGAATCGATATTTTTCACATATTGTAGGGAGAAAGTGAGGAATGCTATGAGGGAAATGGAGTGATGGTATGAAGAGGCTAATAGTAAGTGGTAGTGTAGTGTTGTTTATGTTTTTATGTTCTATCACTATCACGAGCGCAGAAAATAATAATGTGAAAGTTGCTTTTATTCGTCATCATAATCTTTGGATAAAAGTTGATGGAAAAGAAATACAAATTACAAAAGGAGAGTACATAACAGGGCCGAAGTGGTCATATGATGGAGAGTGGCTGGCATATGTAAAAGGAAAGAAACAAAGTATGCTTGAGTTATATCGGCTGAAAGACGGAAAGAAAGTTACGCCGTTTCACTCAGAAGCATCGAATTATCAATGGTCACCAACAGAAAATATAATTGCATTTATATTTACAGGTACATTAAATACATTTGATGTAGAAAAAAAGAATGCAGATTTTGAAAATGTATCGGCTGGTGTAGGGGATTATGCATGGTACCCCGATGGAAAGAACTTTCTTGTATCCTCAGAAGCGCACTTACTTCCAACAGGATGGACAGGGGCTCAGCTATATGAAGTGCAAAAAGATGCACATATGAATCCTCACAAAATGAAGCATTTGTATGCATTGCCAAATGAACATGATGATTTTCTAGCGCTAGTAGCAAGTGGCTTTAAGTGGTCACCAGATCAAAAGTGGATTTCATTTTTAGCGGTACCGACAGCTTCATGGTCAGCTGATAGTAATACGCTTTGCTTAGTTCGAGCAGACGGCAGTCGGTTTGAAATAGTAGATCAAATGCTATTAAATACAGAATGGTTCAAATGGGCGCCATCCAAAAATATATTGGCTTATATTGAAGGAAGCGGGAGAGTTGCATTAGAGAATAAACATTTAAAAATAAAAGAACTGCCAGCACTCCAGCAGCAAACATTTACGCCGAAAGGATATGTGGATTGGGATTTTACATGGAAGAACGATAATGTAATTATCGTTTCACGAGCAAAAGAGGGAGGGTTTGAAACTCTGCCAGAAAAAAGGCCATTCCCATCTTTATATGAGATAAATAGCACAAGCGATAAACAATATCAAATTACAAGGTCATCTAATAAGCAAGGCGATTATCATCCAATTTTCATGAAGAAGAGCAATCAATTAATATGGATACGTTCAGATCGTAAGAAAGCTGATATATGGATAGCTCATAGTGATGGAAAACATGAAAAGAAGTGGATTGAAAATGTAGATGTACCAGAGTGGTATTATGAGAAATGGAATTGGGAAAATGTTATCTCGGTGAAAGAAGAATAAAAAACTGCCTAAAATATCGTTTTAGGCAGTTTTTTACTGTTATTTATGTGTTTTATTTGGCTTTTTTTTCGCTGGGTTTCCGTTCCCTTGGCGCTTTCTATTTTGTTCATCTTTTGCTTGTTTTTCATGTAAAGTATCTAAAAAGTCATTTGAGTTACTCATTTTTATATCTCTCCTTTTTTCATTGTGTCCTAGTTACTATAACCATTTAGGAGGATAATCATGAGATGAAAATTAAGCGCTTAGCTTTCGTCGGTAGTATACGTAAAATAGTCCATACGTAATGAATAACATAAGTAAAACTTGTACCTCTACATTTTCTTTTAACAGGGTCTGGTAAGTAAGGTGATGTATTGCTCGTTCCTACACCTAACCATTTGTTTAAGAGGTTAATGATACAAAACATGAAAACACCAGACCAGCTTGCAATAATGGCCTTCTGTTTAATTTTTGTTTCACGTTCATCATCTGTAATCCAGGGATTAGTAGTTTTATCACTACTAAAGAAGCCGTTTATATATCCCCATATAATCATTCCAATTAAGATGATTATCCATTTCATATTTGTGATTCCCCTCTCCCTTGTAAAAAGTATTTTACATAAATGATTGTAATGTTTTCCAATTGTGTATGTCAAATTTTTTTTACATATCGGTTTTTCATATAGCAGGAATAAAGTATGAGATAGGGAAGAAATATGTAAGAGGATTTCATAATGAGAGGAGGAAGGGGATGAAAATTGTCTTTGTTCGGCACGGGGAAGGGGAACATACAAGGGATTTGCCATCAAGTTTACAAGTGCTGCATCCGCCATTGACGGATGAAGGAAGGAATCAGGCTAATTTAATTCAATGCGATGTACCATTGCAGGAAACGGACATATTAATTGTTAGTCCTACACTTAGAACTTTACAAACGGCGACAATATGGAGTGCGAAAGTAGCTTGTCAAAAAATCGTCCATCCATATGTATCTCCGCGTATTTTTCCTTATCGAGAAGAAGCGAGAACATTACCGTGCGATTATATAGTAGAGCAGGGAATGATAACAAAGTTATTTCCGCATTTTTCGATAGAGAAAAGCTCAAATAATCAGTTATGGAAGGAAGGTATAAACACTATTTCAGAGAATAGTTTTCAGCAAATAGTAGATGAATTTCTTCTTTGGTGTTATGAACTGGGTGCGGAAAGAATTTGCATTGTATCTCACGATGGAACAATTACAGCATATAGGCAATATTTACAGAAAGTCGTTTTAACTAGATCAGATTTTTTGAAAGAAACAGGTATATATGAAATGGATTTATCCCATAAAAGTTTGATTGATAAGGGCTGATTATAGGATGGAGGTTGTTTGTTGAATATTGCATTAGTAGTTGGTTTTAATTCGGATTTAGAGGCGCAATCAATACGAGCATCTCTTGAGTATTTTGGTGCAAGAGTTGTGACATATTGGATTGGTAGACCGAAAGATTTTGTGGAAGTTCTTTCTGGAAAGAACTTATTTAACGATATTAGTTATATTATTTTTTGCTTTCATGGTGAAGAAGGGAAGTTTGTCATGGAAGAGTTAAGCGAAGAAGTATATGAACAAGATGAACCGAGAGGGTATTTTGGTACAGCAGAAATTTATAAATATGCAAAATTGCATAATACACATATTGTAAATAGCGGGTGCACATTAGGGGAGCAAAATCTTGCAAAATCTTTTTTACATAGTGGTGCGAAATCATATATTGGATCGATTGATTATGTAGATGGAAATGCAGCACTTATGTTTACTATACGCTTATTTTATGGGGTTATTAACCATGGGAAAACGTTAGAAGAAGCGTTTCAAGAAGCGAGTTTAATTGATGAGGAGACACATACATTTCGATTCTATAATTAGTGTGAAACACGTTTATTCTATATTCGAATAAACGTGTTTCACATTTAACTCACAATTTTTTTACATTTTTTTCAATGAAAATGATTATCACCTGTGGTATGATATGTTCAAGTTTTTACAGGTAATAAAAGTTACTATATAAACGTTAGTTTTTAATGTTTCATACACATGTCATGAATTATTCATAAATAACGTTTGAAAAATAAGTAACTAATGTTATTATATTAACTGTAACTAACTTAATTACAACTTTAGGAGGAAGATATGGTTATTCAATTTTTAAGAGAAAACAAAGCAGTTTCTTTTGTATTAGCAGTAATTCGAGTATATCTTGGTTACACATGGTTAATGGCTGGAATCGGTAAACTACAAGGAAAAGGATTCGATGCAACAGGTTATTTGCAAGGCGCAATTGAAAAATCTAAAGGCGCACAACCGGCTGTTCAATCTTGGTGGGCATCATTCTTACAAGAATTTGCAATTCCAAATGTAGATTTGTTTAATACACTTGTAACATGGGGAGAAATTTTAGTCGGAATTGGTTTAATTGTAGGCTGTTTAACAAAAACAGCGGTCTTTTTTGGTCTTGTAATGAACTTTTCCTATATGTTTAGTGGGTCAATTGGTGTGAACCCTGAGATGGTTATCTTATCTATGTTTGTTCTTGTTGCCGGTATGAACGCTGGGAAATTTGGAATGGATGGCTTCGTTATCCCGAAAGTATTAGGATCAAAAACGCCAAAACGCCAAAAGCAAGCTGCTTAATATATGAAAACGGGTATCTCAAAATGAGATACCCGTTTATGTTATTTTTCAACTTTGATCGGATTGTTCTTAAAGAAGTCTTGTACATACCCGACAAATTCTCGTGGTTCTTGGCGAAATGGTGCATGATATCCTTTTTCAATAATATGCAAAGTGCTATTTTTTAAGAATTGATGATACGTTTCTCCTTCTTTCCAAGAAACGCTACTATCATTTCTGCCCCATATAATTAAAGTTGGCTGTTTCATTTCATTCGCATTAATTTTAAGACGTCTAGGCCATAGTTTCATTTTGTTATAATGCTCTTCATCGTTACGTTTGAATTTCACTTTGCTCTCATCATAATCAGTAATAGAAGAAACGGCATTTAAATCAGTCGGCAATTGTGGTTTTGGTGAGCCTTGTTTATTAACAAATGTATGAGGGCCACCTGTAGCATCAGTTAAAATAAGGTGAGTAACTGCTTCAGGATATAAATATGTTAAATTTAGAGAAATTTCTCCCCCCATGGAATGCCCCAGTATTGCGAATGAATCATACCCTAGTTTTTTCATTAATTTATAATACAAATTTGCATGAGTTGGAAAAGAATAATAAAAATCCATTGGCTTAGATGAGCGCCCGAATCCTAAAGCATCTACAGAAATAATTGTATGATCTTTTGCTAAATCGGAGTAAATCTTTTGAAAACCATCTGATGACCCTCCAAAGCCATGAATCATAAGTAAAGGTGGTTTTTCATTACCAATCTTTTTAAAGTAAATGGTTTGACCATCTATTTCTACCATTTTTTCTTCGGTAGCTAGTTTCGCTGTAATTGTATTTTTAACTTGCTTTACTTGTTCTACTGGCTTTTCTGCTGCACTACATCCTACTAATAGTGTAAGAGTAAGACAACCTACCATAACATAGCTAAATCGCTTCAATTAGGTGTCTCCTTTCTAACATAACGCTGTATCTATCATAGCAAATAGCATATTACGATTTCCAGGAAGTTGGCTACCATTTTTTATCATAAGAGGTGAAAGGAGCGTTTCTTGGAAATTTTCTGTTTGAAGAAATTTACGAAATGTAAATCGTGAGTGTGGGACATCAATTCGTACTATACCATTCCAACATTCACATATCTTTTTTAATAATTGAATAGCATCTTCTTCTTGCTTGGCGATAAGTGGATTGATACATAATATATTGCCCTTTTGTATGCATAATGAAAAAGCTTCTATACGGTTATTTCTTTCAATTTTAAAAGAGTGTATGGCCCTTGGTAATAGCAAAGAGTAAAGTAGAGAACGATTCACACCAGTTGCAATTTGATCGAGAGAAGTAAGAGATATAAGGTCTTCTTCTCGTACTTGTTGCAAGTGAGAAGGGTACGTCTTAATAGTTTGCTTTTCAAAACGATGAATCGTTGTTGCTGTTTGAAATCCACATGATATGTATAGAGGTTCGCCAGCTTTTGTCGCAATAAGTGCAATTGGTTGTTTTGGATGAATTTGTTCCAAGCAATGATTTAGCAACATGCGCCCTATTCCTCGTCCTTGAAAATTAGGGTGAACGATTAACATACCAATGGAAGCGAAGTTACTCGTAAAGGGAAATACTCCTCCAGTCGCAATGAGTTTGTTTTCATGAATATAACCTACAAGTGTGCCGATAGAAAGATACATTTCGAATTGTTTTTTCATAAAAATTTCATCGTGTAACCATCCAACAGATTTGCAAAGATTAAGTAATTCAAAAATAAAAGACTCATTTAGCTTTACTATTTTCATAAAGGCTCACCGCATTTCTATTTAATTTCATAAAAATAGAGTCAAAATGTAAAAAAAGAGATTTACGTTAAATGAAATCCAACTTGTTTATATTTAAATTGTAAAGGGCGGGATGGTTGATACGAAAAGACAAAGTTATACAAATTATAACTGATATTTACATAAGTTAACAAAAAATTTACATACAGCTAATTTTCTCTTAATAGTCTTCCATTAAATTTGATAGTGGGAAATGAATAACCTAATTAGGGGGACAAGACAGTGAAAAAGTTTGTGAAAAAAGCATGGCCATTAGCAGTTGTGGCATCATTAGCAGTTACTTCGGTAGCAACATGGAATTTTACTCGTTCTAGTGAGGTTAATGCAGATGAGAACGGAAGCAATGCAAAGATTAAAAATGTTATCGTATTAATTGGGGATGGTATGGGCCCTTCATATATGACGGCTCACCGTTATATGAAAGATAATCCAAAAACCTTTGAAATGGAATCTACAGAATTTGATAAGCATCTTGTAGGAACACAAAAAACATATCCAGAAGATGAACATGAAAATATTACAGACTCTGCATCGGCAGCAACAGCTATGTCAGCAGGGATTAAAACATATAATGCTGCAATTGCAGTTGATAATGATAAAGCGGAAGTGAAAACAGTTCTTGAGCAAGCGAAAGAAAAAGGGAAATCAACGGGACTCGTTGCAACTTCTGAAATTACACATGCAACACCAGCTGCTTTCGGTGCGCATGACATTAGCCGTAAAAATATGGACGCAATTGCCAATGATTATTTTGATGAGAAAATTAAAGGGAAGCATAAAGTAGATGTTATGCTTGGCGGCGGCGTAAAGAACTTTGTTAGAAAAGATCGTAATCTTACAGAAGAGTTTAAGAAATCTGGTTATAGCTATGTAACGGATCGAGATCAATTGTTAAATGATAAAAATGATCAAATTCTTGGTTTATTTGCACCAGGTGGATTAGATAAAATGATTGACCGTAATGAGAAAACACCTTCATTAGAAGAAATGACTAATGCAGCAATTGAGCGTTTGAACAAAAATAAAAATGGTTTCTTCTTAATGGTGGAAGGAAGTCAAATCGACTGGGCTGGACATGATAATGATATTGTTGGTGCAATGAGTGAAATGGAAGACTTCGAAAAAGCTTTCAAAGCAGCGATTGAGTTTGCGAAAAAAGATAAAAATACGTTAGTTGTTGCAACGGCAGACCACGCTACAGGTGGATTATCTTTAGGTGCAAATGGTGAGTATAACTTTAAAGTAGATCCAATTAAAGCTGCAAAACGCACACCAGACTTTATGGCAAATGAGATTGCAAAAGGTGCAAATGTAGAAGAAACATTGAAAAAGTATATTGATTTACAATTAACTCCAGAAGAAATTCAAGCTGTAAATGATATAGCTCCGTCAAAAGATGTAACAAAGATTGATAATGCAATTGAAGATATTTTCAATAAGCGCTCGGTTACAGGCTGGACAACTGGTGGACATACGGGGGAAGATGTGAATGTGTATGCATTTGGTCCAGGTAAATACTTATTCTCAGGCGTTCAAGAGAATACAAATATAGCGAAACGTGTCTTTGATATTGTTGGCGGCGGCGATCCGAATAAAGGAAGACGTTAATTAAGAGTGAAAGTGAGGCAAATGCCTCACTTTTCTTTTTAGGAGTTGGAAATATGAAAAAATTATTTAGGAAATTAAGATTCCTTCTAGTATTTGTAGTATTACTAGTTGGATGTCAACAAGAAGAGAATAATGTAGAACAAAAATCTACTACTAAAAAAACTGAGGAAAAGGCACAAATAACAAAAGCAGAAGAGCAATCTATTCAAGATGTTATTAATACATTTGTGCGAACGACGAATGAAAAAAATCTTGCAGAACATATGGAGTTATTTTCAAAGAAGATGCCTAGTGCTGAAGACTTAAAAACACAAAAAGAAGCCGCATTTCAAAAGGGAAATAAGAAGATTGAATTGGAACATATAGATATGAAAGCTAGTAAAGTAGGGTATGTTATTGTTGAAACGAAAGAAAAGGAAGTAGACGATAGTGTCACTCTTCAAAAGAAAGTACAGTATGCTCTTGGAAAAGAAGATGAGAAATGGAAGATTGAAGAGGTTCGCACGATAGAGAAAAAATAACGTGAAACTTTAATAAGTGTGGGAGTCGTACTTCCCAAAAATGGTATAAAAAAAGGTTCTCATTGGCGAGAACCTTTTTTTATAGTGGTAGCATAATTTGATTTGAGCATGCCTCAATATCATCAATATCTTGACGAATTGTGGCCATTTTGTTATCAAGATCTTCAGCTTTCATTGCTGCATCATGTAGTTCATCTTTTAAATACTCCGGTATTTTCCCTTCATATTTATAATAAAGTTTGTGCTCTAAACTTGCCCAAAAGTCCATCGCCAGTGTACGTAACTGAATTTCTGCAAATACATCTTTTGTACCAGAATTTAGTGATAAAGGGTATTTAATAATCATGTGTAAACTTTTATAGCCGTTTCCCTTTGGGGTAGCGATATAATCTTTTACTTCTATGACTTCCATATCTTCGCGTTTTTGAATGACTTCTTTCAAATGATAGATATCTTCTACGAAGCAACATGTAATACGGATACCAATAATATCTTGTAAATGTGTTTGAGCGTTTTCAACTGTTGGTAACAAGCTTTTGCGCTCTAGTTTTTTAATAATACTTTCAGGTTGTTTTAGTCTTGTTTTTATATGTTCAAACGGGTTGTAATCCTCTAGAAATTGAGCTTCCCGGTTCATAATTTCAAATTTAGTTTTTAACTCTTCTAAAGCAAATGTATATGGTAATACAAAAGCTTTCCAGTAGTTAACTGTTGATTGATTATATTCCATTTATATACACACCTTTTCCTATTTACAAGTGAGGTTGTTATTATACTAAATACCAAATCATATAAGCACAAGCAGCAAATGATGAGATCATAAAGCGATATTTAGTTTTCATACTTTCAACTCCTTTCGAGTAAGATTCTATATAAATAAACTTGATTGTTAATAAGTTCACTATGTACAGTTTCTATAGTAATAGATTCGTGTGAATTTCGTATGAACTAATTGTTTCAGCTTTTTGTCTTTTTTGCTGTTAATCATAATTATTATTCGGATTTAAAGTGTTTTCATTTGATTTATCTATTTGTATAAATTAATGTATATTTAAATTTATAGTTATTAAGGAGGATATATGGTGAACTTTGAAGAATTAGCAATTGCTAGACGTTCTGCAATGAAATTTATACAAGGTATAGAAATCCCTAATGAGGATTTTAAAAAAATATTTGAGTTAACTAAGCTTTCTCCATCTTGCTATAATTTGCAGCACACACATTATGTTGTAATTCGTGATCAAGAGCGAAAAGAAAGATTAAAAGAATTAGCTTTTGGTCAATATAAAGTATCGAGTGCATCAGCGGTAGTGCTCGTTTGTGGTGATAAAAAAGCATACCAAAATGTTGAAAATATTTACTTCGGTATGAAAGTTTTAAAGATGATTGATGAATGCGAATATGAAGATACAATTAGGCAAACGAAAGGGTTATATGAAGGAAAAGGAGAGCGTTTCATGGAGGATGAAGCGATTAGAAATGCTTCGTTAAGCGCGATGACTTTTATGTACGCAGCTAAATATTATGGCTATGATACATGTCCAATGATTGGTTTCGATGAAAAAGCAGTACAAAGTGAATTAAATATGCCCGAGCATATAGTACCTGTTTTAATGATTACGATAGGAAAAAGTGATAAGACTCAAACTCGCCCACGAGGGTATCGAAAGCCGATTAGTGAGTTTGTTACATACGAATCGTTTTAATAAAATTTATTTAACTATAAAAACAAGGGGATTCTAAATGGAATCTTCTTGTTTTGCAATTGACAAATAGAATGAAGTTTTATAATATATAAATCGTAATCATTACGTTTTAGTTTGCGATCTTTGAAAGAAAGGAGAATTACCTATGCGTGTAAATATTACATTAGCTTGTACGGAGTGCGGTGATCGTAATTATATTTCTAAAAAAAATAAACGAAACAATCCAGAACGCATCGAACTAAAAAAATATTGTCCACGATTAAAGCGAGTAACGTTACATCGTGAGACGAAGTAGAAGACTAGAGATATCTCTAGTCTTTTTTTGTTAATAAGTTTTGGTTTTCTTTGTTATAATTACCTTAAATTGTAACAAAGGAGAGAGCATGGTGAATCAAAAAGATAAAGAAAGAAAAGAGCACGTAGCTCATATTATTGAAATTCCAGATGAATATAGGCTTGTTGTAGATGATCAAGAAGGGGTTGATGACCCGTATCATCTATTATGGTGGGGACATAAAGATGATGAGGAGAAACAGATACAAATTACATTAAATAGACATACTGGTAATTTAATTGAATTTAGGATAGATGATGGAAATTCTTTTTCGAGTGATAAGGGAGCGATAGAGGAGAATAAAGCAAGAGAGGTTGCAAATACATTCTTAAAAAAATATACAAAAGAAGGATATGAATTCTATACATATGTAACGGTTAAGGACGACAGGCGCGGTTGGAAAGAAGTAAATTATATGCAAGCGGTGAATAGCTATCCTTTGCCGAATACAGGGTGTGTTGTGCGAGTGCACCCTTCAGGTAATGTTGTGCATTTTCATTACAATGGACAAAAAGCCATAGAGAAAAAACCGTTATGGCCAAGTGAAATTGTTGGGGAGAATATCGTTTTAGAAAATTTGAAAGCTAGACAAAATATGAGACTTGTATTTGTAGATTTAACATACTCTTCATGTGAGTATGAAAACGGTGGAGAAGTAACAGGGTACCATCTTGTATATGAACCAGAGCCTAGTCATGCGTTTATTGATGCCAGTACAGGTAAAGATTTATATGGGCCAGAACACTATAAATTACCTTCTACAGTACTTGTTGATAAACCGCTAAAGAGTAGTCAAAAAAAAGATGTGTTTGATTTATTTGATTGGGACAAGGGGAAGTTTGTCAAAATAGATGAAAAAGTAGATGAGGATGAAGTCCGGATAAAATTTGTATTAAAAGAAGAATTACAAAAAGAAATAGAAGAGAAGGATTCATATTCAATGGATGAGTTTTATAAAAAACATTTTCCAATGTTGAAGCATGATGAATTCGTTGTAATTACTCTAGATAAAGAAACAAATCAATTGCTTTCTTTTTTTATGTGGAAGGATGAGAAAAAAAGGAAAACAATCTTATCAAGAGAGCAATGTTTAAGCAAAGCACTTCAATTTTTAGAGCATACTATCCCAGATGCGACAAAGTATGTTCAACTTTGGGATAATTATGAGGAGGAAGAGGGGATAGAGCGGTTTTCCTTTTCAATGTATGTAAATGACATTCATGTAGAGCGGAAATATATTATGATCAACATCAATGCAGAAAATGGTGCTGTTATGCACTACTCGGGGGAATCTAGCGACTTTATAAAAGAAGTACTTACATATGAAACAACACCAAAAGTAATAAAAGAAAAAGCGTTAGAAATATACAGAGAGGCTATCCGAGTTAAATTAGAATGGTTTTTAGATCATGATGCAGAGGAAACGAAATACAAACTACTGTACAAACAAACGACAGATGAAAAACATAAAGAACCTTTTGATTGTAGTCGGGAAATTCGTTATATTGATGCCCAAACTGAGAGAAAGATTTGGAGTAAGTAAAATAAAAAGAGTTATTTTTCAAAGAATATAAAAATAACTCTTTTTATTATTATAATTTGCCTGTTCGTTTTTCAAAAGTAAATGTGATAGGAAGATGGGAAGAAGAACTATCACTTTTAAATATTACTTTCCATTCTTTAGTATGGGATTTAATTTCAAAATTAAGAAGATTCATCGCTCTACGTTTATCTATTTCTAAAAACATATTATGAATTTCTGGTTCTTGCTGTAAATTAAGAGCCTTTAGTGTGACTGTTAATGTGAAAAAATTTTGCCCTTCATATACTATTTTTGATATTTTTGTTTTTTGTGTATTTAACAGTATATAAAAACGGTCTGATGGAGTTAATTGTACAGAGTCATCAGTAATTTCATTCTCGCTATTATAAAGTTCGACTAAGAAAGATGTACTATGGGAAGAATCTTTTTTGCTTGTAATCTGTAATTCAGTAGGAATCATCGGTATTTCATAAAAATCATTCCTTATTATGTTATTGTAATCCTTTGAAAATTTGTGGACTTCTTTTGGAAAAGAGTCTTCTTGTGTACTTAAAAAAGTTTTAAGTTGCTTTGGAGTTTTTTTACTAAAATTTAATGTTTCTTTAAAGTAATAATTGGATCCAGTTAAAAATAAAAAACTACAAATTAATAAAAAAATTCGATAGGGATTTTGAAAGTGAAAGAACAGTAGTATACATGTAATAAATCCAATTACATAGAAAATAAAGATAAGTAGTTCTAGTTTTGAATGAAAGGAGAAACCATAATTATGAAAAAATTTCATTCCAATTATAATTTGAGCTCCAAAAAACAAAGAAATTCCAAATTGAAAAAATAATAAATCAGGCCCTCTCTTAATAACAAAAGTAATGAACGAAATGAAAAGTAAAAATACCCCTAAATAAATTGTTACATTTAATAATCGATCTAATGTAAGCATGAATAGTGTCCCCTTTAATAGCATATTCATATATAAATAACAATTTTATATAATTATAATATAACAATAAAATATTTTAAATATTGGAAGTGTTGGTTTTTATAAATAAACTGTACAGACACAAACAACCTCACGCCCACATACACATAATAAAGACCACTATTTTGGCGGAGGTGAAAGGTTTGAGTCTATTCGCCGCAATTGGATATATGGTTCGAGAAGTGTTTGTCTTTGTTTCTTATGTGAAGAACAATGCGTTCCCGCAGCCGTTATCATCAGATGATGAGAGAAAGTACTTAGAGTTAATGGAGCAAGGTGATGCTCAAGCGAGAAATCTTTTAATTGAACATAATTTACGGCTTGTAGCTCATATCGTTAAAAAATTTGAGAACACAGGAGAAGATGCAGAAGATTTAATTTCAATTGGTACGATTGGGCTTATTAAAGCGATCGAGAGCTATTCCGCAGGAAAGGGAACAAAGCTTGCGACGTATGCAGCACGCTGTATTGAAAATGAAATTTTGATGCATTTACGTGTACTAAAGAAAACGAAAAAAGATGTTTCACTTCATGATCCGATTGGGCAAGATAAAGAGGGGAATGAAATATCGCTTATTGATATATTAAAATCAGAGTCTGAAGATGTAATTGATATGATTCAGCTTAGTATGGAGTTAGAAAAAATTAAAGAGTATATCGATATTTTAGACGAAAGAGAAAAAGAAGTGATTGTGAAACGTTTTGGACTTGGGCTTGATAAAGAGAAAACACAGCGGGAAATCGCTAAGGCGCTTGGCATTTCTAGAAGCTACGTATCACGAATTGAAAAGCGTGCCTTAATGAAAATGTTCCACGAGTTTGTAAGGGCAGAGAAAGAGAAAAAAGCGAAAGAATAAAGTGTATTAGAAGCAGCCGTATTTTAAAATAGGCTGCTTTTTTTTTGTAAATAAGAAAAGAAAACGCGTTATGCTAAGAAGAAATACATGTTCACTGTTGAAAATGGCGGATTCTATCTGTAATATTAGAAGGTGCTAAATAATTTAAGAATAATACCATACTTAGTTTTCTGCATGTATAATAAGGCTGCTTTATATGATATGTGGGAATAAGAACCAATTTTACATATGATATAGAAAGAAAAGAAGGGAAAACTAAAGTTATAGACTGATTAGGAGGTTTCGCAATTTGCGACGTACATTATATCGACTTATGATAGAACTTACAAATGGTCGCTTTACTTCTTATATATTACGTAAATTTGCACAATCTCGTTTGAGCTCTATCATTATTCCATCGTATGCGAAAGTTTTTCAAATTAATCAAGATGAGATGGAAAAGGGCTTGAAGGAATATAGAACATTGCATGATTTATTTACGCGTAAGCTAAAAGAAGGAATGCGTAGTATTGATACAGATGCATCGAGTATCGTTAGTCCTGTTGATGGTGTTTTTGCAGATCATGGTCCTATTGAGGACACAAAGACATTTGATATTAAAGGTAAGCGTTATTCAATTGTGGATATGCTAGGTAATGAAGAACGTGCAACGCGATATGCAGGCGGTACATATATGGTAATTTATTTGAGTCCAAGTCATTATCATCGCATTCATAGTCCGCTTTCTGGTTCTGTGACTGAAAGATTTGTACTCGGTAGAAAATCATATCCGGTAAATGCAGCTGGTATGGAATACGGGAAAGAACCGTTGTCAAAAAATTATCGTTCTGTTACAGAAGTAAGCAGTGATAGCGAGCATATGGCTCTTGTAAAAGTAGGTGCTATGTTTGTTAATAGTATTGAGCTTTTGCATGAAAGAGATACTGTTCAAAAAGGTGAAGAAATGGCATACTTTACATTTGGTTCAACAGTTGTGTTATTGTTTGAAAAAGATATGATAGAAGTAGTGCAGGAATTGAAGAGTGGACAAGAGCTTCGTCTGGGTGAAAAAATTGCTACTCGATTAACTCACAAATAAAGAAAAGTTTTTATAACCGTAAGTAAGAGTTATGGGCAAAGATACTTAATGATGAAATCCCCTAGATGGGAGTACTTGTTTATTCGAGAGCCATCGTAGGATGGCTCTTTTTACAGGTCATCCAATCATTTATCCCGTAACTGTTTGATTGGTACGGGATGATTAAAGTTTCGCTTTATATGTAATCAAGAAGATTTGACAAGCTTGTCCTCTAATGAGCGTCTAATAATTTCTTGTTTTATAAGTAAAATGAAGTCGGGATTTAATTTTAGTTCTTTTGCTTTATAATAAGACTCAGTGAGTAACTCAGTAGATAACTGTTCCATATGTTTTGTTTTCAAGGTGAGTCACCTCCTAATAATATAAGGATTGATTCGTTGATGCATTTAATGTACCAAAAAAATATGACAGTCACAAACGAGTGGTTATCCACATACCTAGGTGGATAAGGTGTGTATAGAATGTTAGTAAATTCCAAATTAACTGAAAAATTAATGTGGAAAATGTGTACAATTTTATCCACAGGTTATATATCGAAAAATGTTGTCGAAAAATTTTATGAAAAATCCTCAAAGAGGTGAAAGAAATTGAAGCTATTTTTACCGAATGAATATGTGAAAAATGTATATCATGTTCAACCAGAAGATTTGAAAAAACGTGGAATTAAAGGCGTTATTACTGATTTAGATAACACTTTAATTGAATGGGATCGTCCAAATGCAACGCCGCAACTTGAAGAATGGTTCTTAAAAATGAAAGAGCAAGGCATCCAAGTAACGGTCGTTTCAAATAATAATGAGCAACGTGTAAAAGATTTTGCTGATCCATTAGGTATTCCATTTATTCATAGTGCACGTAAACCATTTGTCCGAGCGTTTAAGCGTGCGATACAAGAGATGCATCTGCAGGCAGAGGAAGTTGTAGTAATTGGAGATCAGTTACTGACTGACGTGCTTGGTGGAAATCGAGTAGGACTTCATACAATTTTAGTTGTACCGGTAGCACAAACGGACGGATTAGTGACGCGCTTTAATCGGAAAATTGAACGAAGAATCATGAAAAATATGAAGAAAAAAGGTTTAATTAACTGGGAGGAATAAAGTTTGACTGAAACAATTAAATGTATTGGTTGCGGTGTAGAAATTCAAACAGAAAATAAAAACGAAGTGGGGTATGCTCCTACCTCATCTTTAGAGAAAGAACAAATCATTTGTCAACGTTGTTTTCGCTTGAAGCATTACAATGAAATTCAAGATGTATCGTTAACAGATGATGACTTCCTACGCATTTTAAATGGAATTGGAAAATCAGATGCATTAGTAGTCAAAATTGTAGATATTTTTGATTTTAATGGTAGCTGGTTACCTGGCTTACATCGTTTCGTAGGAAATAATAAAGTATTACTTGTTGGAAATAAAGCTGATTTAATTCCAAAGTCAGTAAAACATGATAAAGTAAAGCATTGGATGCGCTATAGTGCAAAGCAGCTAGGATTAAAACCAGAAGATGTCTTTTTAATTAGTGCAGCGAAGGGACAAGGAATTGCTGAACTAGCAGATGCTATTGAGTATTATCGCGGCGGCAAAGATGTTTACGTTGTTGGATGTACGAATGTAGGGAAATCGACATTTATTAATCGTATGATTAAAGAATTTAGTGATGAGACTGAAAATGTAATTACAACATCTCATTTCCCAGGAACAACACTGGATTTAATTGATATTCCATTAGACGAAGAATCTTCTTTATATGATACGCCAGGTATTATTAACCACCACCAAATGGCTCATTATGTTGGAAAGCAGAGCTTAAAGCTTATTACACCAACAAAAGAAATTAAGCCGATGGTATTCCAATTAAATGAAGAACAAACGTTATTCTTTAGTGGATTGGCACGCTTTGATTATGTAAGTGGTGGTCGTCGTGCGTTTACTTGTCACTTCTCGAATCGCTTAACAATCCATCGTACAAAGCTTGAGAAAGCAGATGAATTATATAAAAATCATGCTGGGGATTTACTAAGCCCACCAACGCCAGAAGAATTAGCAAATATGCCTGAGTTAGTGAAATACGAATTTAATATTCGTGAACCAAAGACGGATGTTGTATTCTCTGGATTAGGATGGGTTACTGTGAACGAACCAGGAGCAAAAATTGTTGCACACGTACCAAAAGGAGTAAGTGTTTCACTACGTAAATCTTTAATTTAATATGGAGAGGGATTTATGAAACAATTATATGGTGTAATCGGAAATCCAATTGGACATTCATTATCACCCGTTATGCATAACGATGCATTTGAACACTTGAATATGGATGCCCATTATCATGCATTCCTTATTGAAGAGGAAGCGCTAGGGGAAGCAGTAAGAGGTTTAAAAGCATTAGGTATTTCAGGATTTAATGTAACAACTCCGCACAAGGTTGCTATTATGGAGTATTTGGATGAGATTGATCCATTGGCAAGGAAAATCGGTGCAGTAAATACAGTGGTTCATAAGAATGGAAGGTTGATTGGCTACAACACAGATGGAATTGGTTTTGTTCGAGCGCTGCAGTCAATTAGTAATGAACCACTTCAAGGGAAACGTATTTTGTTACTTGGTGCAGGTGGTGCTAGCCGAGCTATTTATTTTTCTCTTGCTGATGTAGGTGTAAAAGAGATTGATGTAGCCAATCGTACAGTAGATAAGGCAAAAGAACTTATTGCTGCACGTACGGCCGATGTTAATTCTGATGCTTTGTCGTTAGAAAAAGCGACAGAAGAACAAGGAAATTATGATATTATCATTCAGACGACAACAATAGGTATGCATCCACACGTCGAACATACGCCATTACAAATTTGTTCGTTAAAAAAAGGAACGATTGTATCAGATATAATTTATAATCCATTTGAAACGAAAATTTTATGTGAGGCAAAAGAGCAAGGTGCAATCATTCAAAATGGTATTGATATGTTTGTTTATCAAGGAGCACTTGCATTTGAAATGTGGACAGGACGTGTACCAAATATTGATCGAATGAAACAATTAGTTATAGAAAAGCTTGGAGGCTAACATATATGTTAACAGGAAAACAAAAAAGATTTTTACGTGCACAAGCACATCATTTAACACCAATTTTTCAAGTAGGAAAAGGCGGAGTAAATGAAAATATGGTGAAACAAATTGGAGAAGCGTTAGAAGTTCGTGAACTATTTAAAGTGAGCGTATTACAAAACTGTGAATTTGATCGTCGTGAAGTTGCAGAAGAACTTGCACAAGGTGCACGTGCTGAAATCGTTCAAGTAATTGGAAGTACAATCGTTTTATACAAAGAATCAAGAGAAAATAAGCAGATTAAGCTTCCTCGATAAAAAGATTAGCATGCGCTATTTTTATCGCTGATGCGTAATGATGTAGAGAGCGAAACCAATTGAACTTTTATTAATAGCAATTCTCTTCATTCTTAACCGAGGAGAGTTGCTGTATGTAAAAGGAAGGGGCGTTTCTTTTGAGGAAAATTGGCATCATTGGCGGTACATTTGATCCGCCTCACTATGGACATTTGCTAATTGCAAATGAAGTATATCACGCTTTGAACTTGGAAGAAGTATGGTTCTTGCCAAATCAGATTCCGCCACATAAACAAGGGCGGAATATTACAAGTGTAGAAAGTCGTTTACATATGTTAGAGCTCGCGACTGAGGCAGAAGAACACTTTTCTATTTGTTTAGAAGAGCTAAGTAGGAAGGGCCCATCTTATACGTATGACACTATGTTACAATTGACGAAGAAGTATCCGGATGTGCAGTTTCACTTTATTATTGGTGGGGATATGGTTGAGTATTTAGCGAAGTGGTATAACATTGAAGCTTTACTTAATCTTGTAACGTTTGTTGGAGTTGCAAGACCTGGGTATACATTGCATACACCATATAAGATTACTACAGTGGAAATTCCGGAATTTGCAGTTTCTTCATCCTTATTACGTGAGAGATATAAGGAGAAGAAAACGTGTAAATATTTACTTCCTGAAAAAGTACAGGTATATATCGAGAGGAATGGGTTGTATGAATCGTGAGAATGCACTGCATATTGTCAAACAACAAATGCATGAAAAACGTTATATACACACAATTGGTGTAATGGAGACAGCGCTTGAGCTTGCTAAGTTATACGGTGTGGACGAGAAAAAAGCAGAGATGGCAGCTATATTCCATGATTATGCGAAATGTAGAGCAATTTCAGAGATGGAAGAGATTATTAAACGTGAAGATTTGCCGAAAGATTTACTTTGCTATAATAAAGAGTTGTGGCATGCGCCTGTTGGGGCATACTTAGTAGAAAAAGAGGTAGGCATTACGGATTCTGAAATATTGCAAGCTATTACATATCATACAAGTGGTCATGAGAACATGACGATGTTAGATAAGGTGATTTATGTAGCTGATTACATTGAGCCAGGGCGAAAGTTTCCGGGTGTGGAAGAGGCTCGTAAACTCGCATATACGGATATAAATCAAGCTTTATTATTTGCCTTAAAAAGAACAATTCAATTTTTAATGGAAAAAAATCAGACGATTTATCCATTAACATTCCAAACATACAATGCAGTTATCAAGGAGGAAATGAGTAAATGAACGATAAAGATTTATTAGTATTAGCAGCAAAAGCAGCTGATGATAAAAGAGCAGAAGATATGGTTGTCCTAAATATGCAAGGTATTTCACCAATTGCAGATTATTTCATTATTTGTCACGGTAATTCAGATAAACAAGTGCAAGCAATTGCACGTGAAATTAAATCAAAAGCACATGAGTTCCAAATCGACGTACAACGTATGGAAGGTTTTGACGAAGCACGTTGGGTATTAGTTGATCTTGGAGATGTAGTTGCCCATGTATTCCATAAAGATGAGCGTAATCACTATAATTTAGAGCGTCTATGGGGCGATGTGCCACGTGAAGATATAACAGAAGAGCTAGGCCAATGAAATACGAACAATTTGCATTGTTGTACGACGAACTGATGAATGATGTCCCTTATGATAAATGGGTGGAATTCACAGAGGAAAGCTTGCAGCAGGCAGATATGAAAGAGGCAAAGATTCTTGATGTAGCATGCGGTACGGGTAATGTAACCCTTCCGCTTGTGCAAAAGGGTTACGATTTAATAGGTGTCGATCTTTCAGAAGAAATGTTAACAGTCGCTCAGCAAAAACTAGGAGGGGAGGGATACTTTATTCCTTTTTACCAACAAGACATGCGAGAGCTTGATGTTCCAGGTGAGTTTGACTGTGTCACTATCTTTTGTGATTCATTAAATTATGTATTGCAAGAAGATGGAGTGCAAGAAACATTTAGAAGAGTGTTTCACCATTTACGCCAAGATGGTTTGTTTTTATTTGATGTACATTCTCTATATAAAATACATCATGTATTTCAAAATGAAACGTATACAGTGAATGGAGAAGAAATATCTCTTATTTGGAATTGCTTCCCTGGTGAAGAATCAAATAGTGTAGAGCATGATTTAACATTCTTTGTTCAAGATCCGGAAGAAGATGTGTACCATCGGTTTGACGAATGTCACGTGCAACGTGCATATCAAGTGGAAGAGTTAACGAAATGGCTTGAAGAAGCGGGTTTTACAGTTCTTCGTGTAACAGGTGATTTTGAGCGACTTGAAGTTACAGAACAAACAGAGCGTATTTTCTTCATGGCGAAGAAAAACGGATAAAACAAATAAAACAAAAGCAACCGAGAAGGTTGCTTTTGTTTTATAAAGAAGATGTATTTTTAGTTCTAGCATAATCTGAAGATCGTATGCGTAAAGTGTGGGAATAGTAGTTGAAGTGAAAATGTATTGTAAAAAAGTAAGTATTTATAAAAAGGATTTGGAATGAAAATGACGTATTTATTATGTGTGTTTATTGAATTGCTGATCAACGCATTCTAAATCTTCATCAAATTTTTCATGTGTTCGCTCGATTAACTTATGGAACATATCTCCAACGTGTTCTTCTAAAACCCGAATGCCTTCCCCGGTAACGCCGCCTTTCACGCAAACCTTTTCTTGTAAGGTAGGTAATGTGAAGATTTCTTTTTCAAGTAATTTCCCCATCCCCACGACCATTTCACTTACTAAAGTAGTAGCCTCTTCGTGTGTAATATTTGTTTTATCTACAGCAGCGTTAATGAAGCATTGTAGTAAATAACTAAAGAAAGCAGGACCGCAACTTGCTATATCAGATGAAACGCGTGTTATATCTTCTTCTATTACAAGAGGTGTAGAAATATTTTTGAATAGACGAAGTAGTTTTTGTTGCCATTCTTCAGAGCAATTATCTCCAAATGTAAATAGTGAGGCGCCAGAGAGGGCGCGATTTGTGATACTTGGAATAATACGTGCGACGTGGCACGGTACGAGAGTCTCTAATTGTGATGGAGATAATGGACTTGTAATAGAAACTAAGCACGTTTCATCAGAAAAATGTTCAGCATATTTTTTTAGGATAGGGTATATATCTATCGGCTTAACGCAAATAAAAATAAGTTGTGATTGTTCGATTACTTCCGGGATTGTTTTTGCTATATGAACAGAAGGGTATTTTTCTTTTATATGATATGCTTTGGCAGGCGTCCGATTAATGATTGTAAGGCACGAAGGTTTGACAGCACGGGTTTCTAAAAATGCATCGATTAGTATATTCCCCATGTTTCCTGTCCCTATAATTCCTATGTTCAAAGTTTCATCCCTCCTTCGTAACAGCTTTCTCCTAAACAATATGAATGATGTTATAAATTTATGATTAGAGGTGTAAAATGATGTGGGATTTTCCGAAAAAGTGGTTAGGTTTAGTAGCTATTATTGGAACTTTACTTTTTCTTGTTTTTTGGAAAACGAACCAGAGTGTAGAACGAACGCCTATTACAATGAATGTGCAAGAGAAGGAGATAGAAAAAAAGGATAAACCGAAAATATCGGATACAAAGGAACAGAAAAGAACAATTATAATTGATGTGAAAGGAGCGGTTAGTAAAGAAGGTGTATATGAAATGAAGGAAGGAGATCGCGTAAAGGATGCGGTTCAAAAGGCTGGTGGTTTTTTATCAGAAGTAGATATGAAAAAAGTGAATTTAGCACAAATTGTACAAGATCAAATGCTTCTTTATATACCGAGTAAAAATGAGTCAGAACAAGGGATGTTTACTTCTTCTAAGGAAGATGGCAAGATTCGAATAAATACAGCGGCGAAAGAGCAATTGGAAAAAATTACGGGGATTGGTTCTCGAAAGGCAGAAAGTATTTTGAAATATCGAGAAGAACATGGTCCGTTTCAGAAAATAGAAGATTTATTAGAGATTGATGGGATTGGTGCGAAGTCTCTTGAAAAGATAAAAGGTCAAATTATTATTCCGTAAAAGATTGACGAAGTTTTTCTTCTTTCGCTACACTACAAGTAGACAAAAAAAGTAGGTGAAAAATATGGAACGAATTTCATGGGATCAATATTTTATGACGCAAAGCCATCTACTATCGTTACGTAGTACATGTACAAGGCTTGCGGTAGGAGCGACAATCGTTCGCGATAAAAGAATTATTGCTGGTGGATATAATGGTTCGATTAAAGGTGGCGTACATTGTATAGATGATGGTTGTTACGTAATCGATAATCATTGTGTTCGGACAATTCATGCCGAAATGAATGCTTTATTACAATGTGCCAAGTTTGGTGCGAAAACAGAGGAAGCAGAAATTTACGTTACGCATTTCCCTTGTTTACAATGTTGTAAGGCAATTATTCAAAGTGGTATTACAGCGGTTTATTATGCGCAGGATTATAAAAATCATCCATACGCCATAGAATTATTTGAACAAGCGAATGTAACAGTGAAGCACGTTCCGTTAGAATATGATATTGCTGCATTAGAGGAGCAAAAAAGTTATACGGAGTTAAAAGAATTATTTGCGTCTTTAGAAAAAGATAATTTATCAATGGAAGAATTACAGCATGTATTCACGAAAGCAAAAATGATGCTATAAGGAGTGAGTATAAGTTGCAGGAACAATGGGGGTATGTTGCAATCTCGTTTATAATAGGGATTGCAATTGCCTTTTCCTCGTCACTTTTATTGATAGTTTTTTGCCTCTTTTTAAATGTTTGCTTCTGTTTATATCGCACTTCGCGTAAAACCTTCATTTTTTGCATTGTAGCGTGCTTTAGTAGCGCTATATACACTTCCTGTGTTCAAGGGTGGAACAAGCCTCTAGGAGAGTCCTATGGGGTTACAAGAGGGGTTATACAAAATACGCCGCTTGTTAATGGGGATCGCCTATCTTTTCAATTTGAAGACCAGAATAAAAATATAGTACAGTTAAGTTATAGAATAAAATCAGCCTTGGAAAAGGAAAAGATGCAACAATTATACGCAGGGATATCATGTATATTCGAGGGTGAGAGGAAAGAACCGCAAACAGCTCGGAATTTTCATGGTTTTAATTACCGTGATTATTTATATAAGCAACATATTCATTTCACATTTGAGGCTACATATATTTCTGAATGCTATAAAACATCACTGTCGCTCATGCAATGGATTCTTCTTTTGAGGCAACAAGCAATTTCCAAAGTTACAGAAATGTTTCCGGAGCAATCAGGTGCTTTTATGAATGCGTTACTATTTGGTGATAGACAACAAATGACGTTTGAAGTAGAAGAGCAATATCAACAGTTTGGTCTTGTACACTTGTTAGCAATTTCAGGTTCGCACATTGTATTGTTAATGGGGATAGTATATTTTGTTTTGCTGAGAAGTGGTGCGACGAGGGAGGTAGCAACAATTTGCCTTATCGTCTGTATTCCTTTGTATATGGTTTTAGCAGGGGCGTCACCATCTGTTATAAGAGCTTCTATAACAGGAGTTTTGATGTTGATTGCTTTTATGTGCTCGATTCGTTTATCTAGTTTAGATGCTTTAAGTGTAACAGCTATATGTATGCTTATATATGACCCTTATCTTGTTTTTAATATTGGATTTCAGTTTTCTTTTGTAGGTAGCTTCGCTTTACTTTTGTCTGCTCCGCTATTATTAGGGAGTAGCAACGGAGTAATCCGAAATGCTATTTATATTTCTATCATTTCACAGCTCGTTAGTACTCCGATTTTGTTATATCACTTTGGTTATTTTTCTCCATATAGCATTTTCCTCAATCTCTTATACGTCCCGTTTTTATCTATCATTGTATTACCATGTAGCATTATTATTTTACTGTGTATGCCAATTGTCCCGTTTCTCGCAAAAGGATTTGCGAATGTATTATCAATAGGCTTGAGTATGTCTAATGATTTTCTAAGTTATTGTGAAAGTTTACCATTTACCCAGCTTGTTTTTGGGAAAACGCCCTTTAATCTTGTAGCTGTATATTGCGCGAGTATTGTCAGTATATTGATGGTTTGGGAAAGGAGAGCGCCGAAAAAAATGGTGTGTATAGTTGTAAGTGTATTTCTTTTTATTAGCACGTGTCATTATGTATATCCATATTTTAGAGAAAGCGGAAGTGTAACATTTATTGATGTTGGACAAGGTGATGCAATATTGATTCGCCTTCCGTATGATAAAGGGATTTATCTTATTGATACAGGTGGAACGCTTCGTGTGAATAAGGAAGAATGGCAACAAAAAAAGCATGAATTTTCTGTTGGAACTGATGTTTTAATACCCTATTTACAAAAGGAAGGTATTAAAACAATCGATAAATTAATCGTAACGCATGGAGATGCAGATCATATAGGTGCTGCGCAAGAATTATTATCATATATACCTGTAAAAGAAGTTGTATTTGGCCGAAAGGGAAAAGATGCAGTATTAGAAAAAGTAGTAAAGAAAAAGGCATTAGAAAAGGAAATGAAAATAACTGAAGTGGGGGAAGGGGAGAGTTGGAGTGTAAATGAAGCAGAATTTTTCGTTTTAGCTCCAAAAGGAAAAGAAAAAAGCGAAAATAACGCTTCAATTGTAATATGGGCAAAATTTGGAGGACTGACGTGGCTATTTACAGGCGATTTAGAAGAAGAAGGAGAGAAGTTTTTAGTATATGCGCATCCAGATTTGCGAGTGGATGTTTTAAAAGTTGCTCATCATGGGAGTAACACGTCATCTATAGAGCCTTTTTTGAACGTTATACAGCCCCGTGTAGCGATTATATCTGTTGGTAAGCAGAATAGATATGGACACCCGCATAAAGAAGTGATAGAGCGTTTTGAGAAGATGGGGAGTGCGATATGGCGCACGGACCAGCAAGGTGCTATTTCCTATGTTTTTAAAGGGGAAAATGGAACCTTTCAAAGTAAAATCACATATGATAAGACATATAATAGTTGAAAAAGAGAAGACTGCCATGAAGTGGCAGCCTTTAAGAACCGATAAATTTAATAACAGTTGCAATGATGAAAAGTGTTGCGAAAAAACCAAATGAGACGATAAATCCTACCCCTGAATCAATAGCGTCATTGCGTTTACTTTGAACGTTTTGTTCAAAATCATTCATTTAGAATCCCTCCCCAACATTCCACTTTAGTATAAAATATTGTCAGAAAAAAATCTACAATTTCCATGTGAAGAGAAAACGAGCTTTTTTGCTACTTTTAGATCATGAAGTAACGTAAGTTTTTTGTTTCCAAGCATGTTAACAGTTGGCACTTATACTCGAATTTTTATTGTGAATAATAAAGGGAAGGTGATTACCGCACACCAATAAGAAACCCGGGGCTTATTGCGTGGCGTTTAATATAAATAAAGGGACGGGTTATAAAGCCTGTTCCTTTGTACTTGTAAAACAAAAGCGAGGGCATTAGTATAAATATATATTGTCAAGTTAGGGAGTAGGAAAAAGTATGAGTGATATACATAAAAAAATTAAAAAGAAACAGTTCGCTCCGTTATATTTACTATATGGAACGGAAGCTTTTTTTATAAATGAAACGATAAAGCTTATTACGACAGAAGCACTTGAAGAGGAAGATAGAGAGTTTAATGTTGTGACATACGATTTGGAAGAAGCGTATTTAGAAGATGTGGTTGAGGATGCGCGTACGCTTCCTTTCTTTGGAGAACGGAAAGTACTGTTAATAAAATCACCGCTATTTCTGACTTCGCAAAAAGAAAAGTTAGAGCAAAATATAAAAATTTTAGAAGAATATATTGGTGAACCTTCTCCATTTTCTATTCTTGTTTTTGTTGCGCCTTACGAAAAACTTGATGAGCGAAAAAAAATTACAAAACTATTAAAGAAAACAGCTGATGTAGTAGAAGCGAATGCGATGCAAGTGCAGGATGTTCAGAAGTGGATTATTGCTCGTGCAGATGAAGTGCATGTGCACATTGATAACGCGGCTGTTAGTTTGTTGCTAGAGCTTGTGGGAAGTAATGTAACGATGTTGGCGAAGGAAATGGACAAGTTAACGTTATACGTTGGTATGGGCGGAGAGATTACGACGAAACTTGTTGCAGAGCTTGTGCCAAAATCAGTTGAGCAAAATGTATTTGCTTTGACAGAAAAAGTGGTAAAAAAAGATATTGCAGGTGCAATGCAAATTTTGGATGGATTATTTACGCAGCAGGAAGAACCGATTAAATTGCTTGCGTTATTAGTGAGTCAATTCCGTTTGTTGTATCAAGTGAAAGAGTTACAGCAACGTGGTTATGGGCAAAATCAAATTGCATCTCATATTGGTGTGCATCCGTATCGTGTAAAGTTGGCGATGAATCAAACGAAATTTTTCTCTTTTGAAGAATTAAAAAAAGTGATTATAGAATTAGCGGAAGCTGATTATAGTATGAAGACGGGAAAGATGGATAAGAAACTTGTGCTCGAGTTTTTCTTAATGCGATTAAATCATATGTGATGACACAAAAAAGTTCATGTACTTAGTGCATGAACTTTTTTTGTATATAAAAAAACGATCCAAATGGATCGTTTTTTAAACGCCTTACGCGTTTACTTGTTTCGCTAAGCGAGATTTTTGACGAGATGCAGCGTTTTGGTGGATAAGACCTTTACGAGCTGCTTTGTCAAGTTTTTTAGAAGCAGTTTTGAAAGCTTCTTTAGCATTTTCAAGATCGTTATTAGTAACTAAAGCTTCTACAGTTTTAACAGCAGAACGCATGTCAGACTTGATAGAAGCGTTATGTGCACGACGCTCTTCGCTAAGTTTAGCGCGTTTGATAGCAGATTTGATGTTTGCCATACTTTTCACCTCCCTGGTGCAATCGAATGACTCGATTCTTACATAGAACAAGTGATATTCTATCAAACGGTGAAGAGAATTGCAATAGTATATCCATGAAATTTCACGTAAAGGAAAGAATGACCTTATATAACTTTGGGAAATCTAACGATATTTACTATGAATTACGGAGGAGATACGATGAAAGAACCATTGGATTTAAGTAAATATAGCGTTAGAACTGACCTTGCTGTAGAAGCTCATCAAATGTTGCAAGAAAGCCAAGGAGAACAAAAAGGGATACAGGGAGTAATTGTAAAAGAGAGGGAAGAAGAAGGTACTATAATTACAAAAGTAACAATTGATGAAGCTGCCTCTGAAGCGATGGGTAAAAAACCTGGAAATTATTTAACGCTTGAAGTACAAGGTATACGTCAGCAAGATACAGAACTTCAACAAAAGGTGGAGCGTATTTTTGCAAAAGAATTTTCTTATTTCTTAGAAGAGGTTGGTGTTACAAAAGAAGCGAGCTGTTTAATTGTAGGCCTTGGGAATTGGAATGTAACACCGGATGCTCTTGGGCCAATAGTTGTAGAAAATGTATTAGTAACGAGACATTTGTTTCAATTGCAGCCTGAAAGTGTAGAAGAAGGATTTAGGCCTGTTAGTGCAATTCGACCGGGGGTAATGGGAATTACCGGGATCGAAACGAGCGATGTTATTTATGGGATTATTGAGAAGACAAATCCAGACTTTGTAATTGCGATTGACGCATTAGCTGCCCGTTCTATCGAACGAGTAAATAGCACGATACAAATTTCTGATACTGGAATCCATCCAGGATCGGGGGTTGGGAATAAACGTAAGGAACTAAGTAAAGAGACATTAGGTATCCCTGTTATTGCAATTGGTGTTCCGACTGTGGTCGATGCCGTTTCGATTACGAGTGATACGATTGATTTTATTTTGAAACATTTTGGTCGAGAGATGAAAGAAGGAAACAAACCTTCACGATCTTTGTTACCAGCGGGATTTTCATTTGGAGAAAAGAAAAAATTAACAGAAGAAGATATGCCAGATGAAAAGAGCCGAAATATGTTTTTAGGTGCTGTTGGTACGTTGGAAGAAGAAGAAAAAAGAAGGCTGATTTATGAAGTGCTATCGCCTCTTGGTCATAATTTAATGGTGACCCCAAAAGAAGTAGATACTTTTATTGAGGATATGGCGAATGTAATAGCGAGTGGTTTAAATGCAGCGCTGCATCATCAAATTGATCAAGATAATACAGGAGCGTATACACATTGAGGGAGAAAGATGATAATAGTTTGAGTCGTTTTGCGCTTTTGTGTATATGTAGTGTAGCTTTATGTTTACTTATGATGATAGCAGGAGTGTCACTTGCTAATCATGGTTTGAAAAGTATGAAAGGTTATCGGCAATTGTCGTATGAACAAATAGCTCATATGACAGGGACAGAGAGTACAGGTGTTGAATCAGAAATTTTGGGTAGTTCGTTTTCAGCTTCAGAAAAACAACAACAATTAGAACGTTTAAGAAGTTTTAATGTTGTAGAAGGAATTGGGATGGCGGTAGCAAGTGTAGCTTATGAAATGACGAAGTTTGGAACGGATATAGTTGTTGGGAAAATAAAGGGGATTTTTAGCTAAGAGTAACATGGGAGGCGGTTGTTTTACTGATTTGTAAGACAACCGTTTTAAAATTTGAAAAGGGTTTGTCTCTTATGGTTTATTCGCATAAGATATAGATAGAATGATTTGTATCGTAAGCAGCACGAGTTTTCATTGAATCTTTGTTGCTCTATTGATATAATCAGTGCTAGTGTATATTGGCGAGACTATTAGGAGTTGAGAACATAGATGAACAAAGAAGAAAGAGCAAAAAGACAGTCCAAAATTCGTAATTTCTCTATTATTGCTCATATTGACCACGGAAAATCAACGTTAGCAGACCGTATTTTAGAGAAAACAAATGCGTTAACACAACGCGAAATGAAAGCTCAGTTGCTTGACTCTATGGATTTAGAGCGTGAGCGTGGTATTACAATTAAATTAAACGCAGTACAATTAAACTATAAAGCAAAAGATGGTGAAGAGTATATTCTTCATTTAATTGATACACCAGGACACGTCGACTTTACGTACGAAGTATCTCGTAGTTTAGCGGCTTGTGAAGGCGCGATTCTTGTAGTAGATGCAGCGCAAGGTATTGAAGCGCAAACGTTAGCGAACGTATACTTAGCGCTTGATAACAACTTAGAAATTTTACCAGTTATCAATAAAATCGACTTACCAAGTGCGGATCCAGAACGTGTACGTCAAGAGGTAGAAGATGTAATTGGTTTAGATGCATCAGAAGCGGTACTTGCTTCTGCGAAAGCTGGAATTGGTATTGAAGAAATTTTAGAACAAATTGTTGAAAAAGTACCAGCTCCAGCAGGTGATTCAGAAGAGCCGTTACAATGTATGATTTTCGACTCTTTATATGATCCGTACCGTGGTGTAATTGCTTATATCCGTGTTGTAAATGGAACGGTAAAAGTTGGCGATAAAGTACGTATGATGGCAACGGGTAAAGAATTTGAAGTAACAGAAGTAGGTGTATTTACACCGAAAACTACGCAACGTGATGAGTTAACAGTAGGTGATGTAGGTTTCTTAGCAGCATCTATTAAAAACGTAGGTGATACACGTGTTGGTGATACGATTACACATGCGAAACGTCCAGCTGCAGAGGCGTTACCAGGTTACCGTAAATTAAACCCGATGGTATTCTGTGGGCTGTATCCAATTGATTCTGCTCGTTATAACGATTTACGTGATGCGTTAGAAAAATTAGAGTTAAACGATTCTGCTCTTGAGTTTGAACCAGAAACATCTCAAGCGTTAGGATTTGGTTTCCGTTGTGGATTCTTAGGACTTCTTCACATGGAAATCATTCAAGAACGTATTGAACGTGAATTTAAGATTGACTTAATTACAACAGCGCCAAGCGTTATTTATAAAGTTTATTTAACAAACGGTGAAGATGTTATTGTTGATAATCCATCTAATATGCCAGATCCACAGTCTATCGATCGTGTAGAAGAGCCGTTTGTGAAGGCTTCAATTATGGTTCCGAATGACTATGTTGGAGCTGTAATGGAAATTTGCCAAGGTAAACGTGGAACGTTTATTGATATGCAATATTTAGATGAAACGCGTGTTACATTAACATATGAAATCCCGTTATCAGAAATCGTATATGACTTCTTCGATCAATTGAAATCAAATACGAAAGGGTATGCATCATTTGACTACGAGTTAATTGGTTATAAACCATCTAAACTTGTGAAAATGGATATTCTTTTAAATAATGAACAAGTAGATGCTTTATCATTTATCGTACACCGTGATTCAGCGTATGACCGTGGTAAAGTAATTGTAGAGAAATTAAAAGAATTAATTCCGAGACAACAGTTCGAAGTGCCAATTCAGGCGACTATCGGAAATAAAGTTGTAGCCCGTTCTACAATTAAGGCGATGCGTAAAAACGTACTTGCAAAATGTTACGGCGGTGACATTTCTCGTAAGCGTAAACTTCTTGATAAGCAAAAAGAAGGTAAAAAACGTATGAAGTCTGTTGGTTCTGTAGAAGTGCCGCAAGAGGCATTCATGGCTGTACTGAAAATGGATGACAACTAATATTTGAAATAAAAAAGAAGTCGTTTGTGCGGCTTCTTTTTTCTGTATAATTACTTTTTAGACATCTGAGCAGCTCTCATTTACAATAATGAGAGAGCTTTTTAGTTCATATAGAGTTAGGAGATTGTTAATGTCCGAAAATATTCGAAAAGATATTCAAGATAAAATACAAAATGGCAATTTTAATTGTGAAAAGGAATTGACGCTTTCTATTATTAGTGGAAAGTGGAAAGTTGTGATACTGTGGCATCTTGGTGTGGAAGGGCCTCATCGTTTTAGTGAATTACAACGGTTATTCCCAAGCATTTCTCATAAAGTTTTGTCGAACCAATTAAAAGAGTTAATGGAAGATGGGATTGTTGATCGAACAGTATATCCCGAAATTCCTCCTCGTGTTGAGTATTATATGACGGAACTAGGCATGTCGCTTTTACCGATCGTTGAAATGATGTATGATTGGGGAAAAATGCGAATGGAACAAATTCGTAATACGTTAGAGAAGTAGAGAATCCTCCGGAGTGCGGAGGTTTTCTTTTTAGAAAGGTAGGAGTTATATTTGGTACAAGCTGCATATATTCATATTCCGTTTTGTCAGCACATTTGTCACTATTGTGATTTTAATAAAGTGTTTATTGAACGCCAACCGGTTGATCAATATTTAGATTATTTAGAGAAGGAAATAATAAATACGGTTCAAAAAGTTCCGTTTGATAGTATGAAAACGATTTTTGTGGGCGGTGGAACTCCGACAGCGTTAAATATGGAACAGACAAAAAAATTACTCGAGATTATTAATCGTCATTTGCGTCCGTTTGCTCCAAATTGTGAATTGACATTTGAAGCGAATCCAGGAGATCTACCGAAAGAGAAGTTGAATGTACTACTAGAAGGTGGAGTGAATCGAATTAGTTTTGGTGTGCAAACGTTCCGTGATGAACTGCTTGAGAAAATCGGGCGCAAGCATACGAGGGAAGATGCATTCCTAGCGATTCGAGAAGCTCAGGAAGTAGGCTTTAAAAATATTAATGTAGATATTATTTATGCTTTGCCAGGACAAACGATAGAAGATGTGAAGGAAACATTAGACATTGCTTTTACGCTTGGTGTACAACATTTCTCGGCATATTCATTAATTGTGGAACCCAAAACAGTGTTTTATAACTTAATGAATAAAGGGAAATTGCGTCTTCCGGGTGAAGACCATGAAGCGAAAATGTATGAAATGGTAATGGATGAAATGGAGAAAAACGGTTATAACCAGTATGAAATTAGTAATTTCTCAAAAGGTGACAATAAAAGTAAACATAATCTCACATACTGGAATAATGAAGAGTATTATGGCTTTGGAGCTGGAGCTCATAGTTATGTGAATGGGGAACGTATTCAAAATGTAGGTCCGCTGAAGCAATATTTTAATAAAATTGATGAAACAGGATTTCCGTATTTAGATGTTCATAAGGTGACGGAGAAAGAAAGAATGGAAGAAGAACTGTTCTTAGGACTTCGAAAAACGAAAGGTGTTTCTAAAACGGCATTCCGCAATAAATTTAATGTGGAGATGGATCAAGTTTTCGCGAAGCAGTTACAAAGCAATCAAGAACAGGGATTACTTGAAGAGGAAAATGGACATGTGCGTTTAACGCGAAAAGGAAAATTATTAGGGAATGAAGTATTCCAATCATTTTTGATTGACTAATTAAATGTTCCATGGGCGTGAAAAAGTTTCATTATTTCGTGACGTTTCCGTTGACAATTGAATGTCAATTTTGGTAAGTTATTAATAGATTTAGCACTCGAAGACAAAGAGTGCTAACAGAGGTGATGATGAGATGCTTACGGAACGTCAGCTCTTAATTTTACAAACAATTATTGATGACTTTATTGGATCAGCGCAGCCTGTTGGGTCTAGAACGTTGGCTAAAAAAGATCAAATTACATTTAGTTCAGCTACTATTCGAAATGAAATGGCGGACTTAGAAGAATTAGGTTTTATTGAAAAAACACACAGTTCTTCTGGACGTGTTCCTTCTGAGAAAGGCTACCGATTTTATGTAGACCATCTTTTAGCGCCGCAAAACTTACCGAACGCTGAAATTGTACAAATTAAAGATTTATTTGCTGAAAGAATTTTTGAAGCGGAAAAAATTGCACAGCAATCTGCTCAAATTTTATCAGAACTTACGAATTATACGGCCATTGTCCTTGGACCGAAGTTAAGTACAAATAAACTTAAAAATGTACAAATTGTGCCGCTTGATCGTCAAACTGCAGTCGCTATTATTGTAACTGATACAGGGCATGTACAAAGTAAAACGATTACCGTTCCGGAATCTGTTGATTTATCAGATTTAGAAAAAATGGTTAATATTTTAAATGAAAAGCTATCTGGCGTACCGATGGAAGAACTTCATAATAAAATCTTTAAGGAAATTGTTACAGTTTTACGTGGGTATGTTCATAATTACGATAGTGCAATAAAAATGTTAGATGGTACATTTCAAGTTCCGTTATCGGAAAAGATATACTTTGGAGGAAAAGCAAATATGCTTTCGCAGCCAGAGTTCCATGACATTCAAAAGGTTAGATCTTTGCTTACCATGATTGATAATGAAGCCGAATTTTATGACATTTTGCGTCATAAACAAGTCGGGATTCAAGTGAAAATTGGTAGGGAAAACACTTCGACGGCTATGGAGGATTGCAGTTTAATTTCTGCAACATATTCGATCGGCGAAGAGCAACTTGGAACAATTGCTATTTTAGGTCCTACGAGAATGCAATATTCTCGTGTAATTAGTTTGTTACAGTTATTTACGAGACAATTTACTGATGGACTTAAAAAGTAAATGAGAGTAATACATTCGCTCAAGTGATGAAATTTTCATTGCTGTGTGTAATATATAATGTTTAGGTAATCATGCTATACATGATACCTAATACCTTTTAAGGAGGTGAATATTGTGGAAGAGCGTAACGAACAAGTGGTAGAAGAAGTAAAAGAAGCGCAAGTTGAAGAAGCTGTCACGCCAGAAAACAGTGAAGAAACTGTAGAAGAAAAAAGTGAGGCTGCTCTTTTACAAGAAAAAGTAGATGAGTTACAAGCGAAACTAACGGAAACGGAAGGTCGCACATTACGTCTACAAGCTGATTTTGAAAATTATAAGCGCCGTGTCCAAATGGATAAACAGGCTGCTGAAAAATATAGAGCACAAAGTCTAGTTTCAGACATTTTGCCAGCTCTTGATAATTTTGAAAGAGCGATGCAAGTGGAAGCAACTGATGAGCAAACGAAATCCTTATTACAAGGTATGGAAATGGTGCATCGTCAATTGCTAGAAGCGTTGACTAAAGAAGGTGTGGAAGTGATTGGAGCTGTTGGTAAACAGTTTGATCCTAATGAACACCAAGCTATTATGCAAGTGGAAGACAGTGAATTTGAATCAAGCGCGGTTGTGGAAGAATTCCAAAAAGGTTATAAACTAAAAGATCGTGTAATTCGCCCATCAATGGTAAAAGTAAATCAATAATTTACATAAAAGTAGGAGGATTAGCCATGAGTAAAATTATCGGTATTGACTTAGGTACAACAAACTCTTGTGTAGCTGTTATGGAAGGTGGAGAACCAAAGGTTATCCCAAATCCAGAAGGCAACCGTACAACACCTTCTGTTGTAGCTTTCAAAAATGAAGAACGTCAAGTTGGGGAAGTTGCAAAGCGTCAAGCAATTACAAACCCAAATACAATCATGTCTGTTAAACGTCATATGGGTACAGATTACAAAGTAGAAGTTGAAGGTAAAGATTACACACCTCAAGAAATTTCTGCAATCATTTTACAAAACTTAAAAGCTTCTGCTGAAGCATACTTAGGTGAAACAGTAACGAAAGCTGTTATTACAGTACCTGCATACTTCAACGATGCAGAGCGTCAAGCAACGAAAGATGCTGGTCGTATCGCTGGTTTAGAAGTTGAGCGTATCATTAATGAGCCAACAGCAGCAGCACTTGCTTACGGTTTAGAAAAACAAGATGAAGAACAAAAAATCTTAGTATATGACTTAGGTGGCGGTACATTTGACGTATCTATCCTTGAGTTAGCAGACGGCACATTCGAAGTTATTTCAACTGCTGGTGACAACCGTCTTGGTGGAGATGACTTTGACCAAGTTATCATCGATCACTTAGTAGCTGAGTTCAAAAAAGAAAATAACATTGATTTAAGCCAAGATAAAATGGCGCTTCAACGCTTGAAAGATGCAGCTGAAAAAGCGAAAAAAGATCTTTCTGGTGTAACACAAACACAAATTTCATTACCATTCATTAGTGCTGGAGCTGCTGGTCCATTACACTTAGAATTAACGTTAACAAGAGCGAAATTCGAAGAACTTTCAGCAGGTCTTGTTGAAAGAACATTAGAGCCAACTCGTCGTGCATTAAAAGACGCTGGTTTTGCTCCAAGCGAATTAGATAAAGTTATTCTTGTTGGTGGATCTACTCGTATCCCAGCTGTACAAGAAGCTATTAAACGTGAAACTGGTAAAGAGCCATATAAAGGTGTAAACCCTGATGAAGTTGTAGCATTAGGTGCTGCAGTTCAAGGTGGCGTACTTACTGGTGATGTAGAAGGCGTACTATTATTAGATGTAACTCCACTTTCTTTAGGTATTGAAACTATGGGTGGTGTGTTCACGAAATTAATCGAGCGTAACACTACAATTCCAACAAGTAAGTCACAAGTATTCTCAACAGCTGCTGATAACCAACCAGCAGTAGACATTCACGTATTACAAGGTGAGCGTCCAATGTCAGCTGACAACAAAACGTTAGGTCGTTTCCAATTAACAGACCTTCCACCAGCACCACGTGGTATTCCACAAATCGAAGTAACATTCGATATTGATGCGAACGGTATTGTTAACGTACGTGCGAAAGACTTAGGAACAAGCAAAGAGCAAGCTATTACAATCCAATCTTCTTCAGGTCTTTCTGATGAAGAAGTAGATCGTATGGTACAAGAAGCAGAAGCAAATGCTGACGCTGACCAAAAACGTAAGGAAGAAGTTGAACTTCGTAACGAAGCTGACCAACTTGTATTCCAAACAGACAAAGTTGTAAAAGATTTAGAAGGTAAAGTAGATGCAGCTGAAGTTGCAAAAGCAACAGAAGCGAAAGAAGCATTACAAGCTGCAATTGAGAAAAACGAGCTTGAGGAAATTCGTGCGAAAAAAGACGCTTTACAAGAAATCGTACAACAATTAAGTGTTAAATTATACGAGCAAGCTCAAGCAGCTGCTGGTCAAGCAGAAGGTGCGCAAGGTGCACAAGACGCTGGCGTGAAGAAAGATAATGTAGTTGACGCTGAGTTTGAAGAAGTAAAAGAAGACAAGTAATTCAACTGCAAAGATAATAAGTAAGATGACAAAAAGTCAAAGTCAAGCGTGCCTTGACTTTGGCTTTTTTCACGAATGAGGAGAAATGTGTGAGGTTCTTAAGTTTTTTGCTTTGCATACTGTAAGTGAGGAAACTTTGTTGCAAAGCACTTTCTTTCGGTGTTAAAATTACGTTTATGTGAAAGATTCGGGGGTTGCAAATTTATGAGTAAACGAGACTATTATGAGGTCCTTGGACTTAGCAAGGGCGCTTCAACAGATGAAATTAAAAAAGCGTATCGTCGTTTGGCTAAAAAATACCATCCAGACGTAAGCAAAGAAGAAAATGCGCTTGAAAAGTTTAAAGAAGTACAAGAAGCATACGAAGTGTTAAGTGATGATCAAAAGCGTGCGCAGTACGATCAATTTGGTCATGCTGGTGCAAATCAAGGCTTCGGTGGATTTGGCGGCGGAGGAGACTTCGGCGGTGGCTTCGGTTTTGAAGATATATTTAGTTCTTTCTTTGGCGGTGGTGGCGGCAGACGTCGTGATCCGAATGCTCCGCGCCAAGGTGCTGACTTACAATATCAAGTCACTTTAGATTTTGAAGAAGCTATTTTTGGTAAAGAATTAAACGTGGAAATTCCAGTAGAAGATCCATGTGATACTTGTAAAGGTAGCGGTGCAAAACCAGGAACTTCAAAAGAAACATGTAAACATTGTTCAGGATCAGGTCAAGTGAGTGTAGAACAAAATACACCGTTTGGTCGTATTGTGAACCGTCAAGCTTGTGGTCATTGTTCAGGTACTGGGCAAATGATTAAAGAAAAATGTACGACATGTCACGGTTCTGGTAAAGTTCGTAAACGCAAAAAAATCAATGTTAAAATTCCAGCAGGTATCGATAATGGTCAACAAATTCGTGTATCTGGAAAAGGTGAAGCTGGCGTAAATGGTGGACCAGCAGGAGATTTATATGTAGTCGTTCATGTAAGAAGTCATGAATTCTTTGAGCGTGAAGGAGATCACATTATTTGCGAAATGCCATTAACATTTGCACAAATGGCACTTGGTGCTGAAGTGGAAGTTCCTACTGTTCATGGTAAAGTGAAGCTGAAAATCCCAGCAGGAACACAAACTGGAACAGAATTCCGCTTAAAAGGAAAAGGTGCTCCGAACGTACGTGGATACGGTCAAGGAGATCAATATGTAGTCGTTCGCGTTGTTGTACCGACGAAATTGACTTCACATCAAAAAGATTTATTACGTGAATTTGCAGGGCAAGAAGAGCAGGATGATAGTTTGTTTGGAAAGCTTAAACGTGCTTTCAAAGGGGAATAATGGAAATAAAAAATGGAGTTGGTAAATTGTGAAATGGTCAGAAGTTAGTATTCATACAACAGAAGAAGCAGTAGAAGCTGTCTCTCATATTTTACACGAGGCTGGTGCTAGTGGAGTTGCTATTGAGGACCCAGCGGAGTTAACGAAAGAGCGCGAGCAACAATATGGTGAAATTTATGCATTGAATCCAGATGAATATCCGGCGGAAGGTGTATTAATAAAAGCATATTTTCCGCAAACGGATTCTTTACATGAAACGATTGCAGGTGTAAAATCATCTATTGATGTGCTTCCATCTTACGACATTGAAATTGGTACTGGAAATATTACCGTTAACGAAGTCAATGAAGAAGATTGGGCTACTGCTTGGAAAAAATATTACCATCCAGTACAAATTTCTGATACATTCACAATCGTACCGACGTGGGAAGAATATACACCATCTTCTCCTGATGAAAAAATCATTGAATTAGACCCAGGTATGGCGTTTGGTACAGGAACTCATCCAACAACAACGATGTGTATTCGTGCTTTAGAAAAAACAGTACAGCCAGGTGACGCTATCATTGATGTAGGAACAGGTTCTGGTGTGCTTAGTATTGCAGCGGCAAAATTAGGTGCGTCTTCTGTTCAAGCATATGATTTAGATCCGGTTGCAGTTGAAAGTGCAGAAATGAATGTGCGTTTAAATAAAACAGATGATATCGTGTCTGTTGGGCGAAATAGTCTTTTAGAAGGTATTGAAGGTCCTGTTGATTTAATCGTAGCTAACTTATTAGCAGAAATTATTCTTTTATTCCCTGAAGATGCAGCGAGAGTTGTGAAGTCAGGTGGATTATTTATTACATCGGGCATTATTGCTGCGAAGGAAAAAGTAATTTCTGAGGCGTTAGAACAAGCTGGATTTACAATTGAAGAAGTGTTACGAATGGAAGATTGGGTAGCAATTATTGCACGAAATGCGTAATATAGATTTTAGTCTATAATGAAAAGGGGAGTCTCTCACTATAAGGTGAGGGACTTGCCGTTTGTTATATGAAAAATGATAATGTTTCGTTCTTTTCGTAAGTGTTGACTTACGAAAGGAACGAAACTCTACTAAGGTGATTATATGCAACGTTATTTTGTAGAAGAAAAACATGTAAGTGAAGCAAAAATTCGCATTGTAGGTGATGATGTACATCACATTGCGAGAGTAATGCGTATGACAGCTGGCGATCAAATTTATTGCTGTGTAAACGGAAAAACAGCAGTGTGTTCAATTGATGAAATTACCAGTGAATTTATTAATACGGCTATTGTAGAATGGGTAGAGGCGTCAAGTGAACTTCCTGTTTTCGTGACGATTGCAAGTGGACTGCCAAAAGGAGACAAGCTAGAGTTGATTTTTCAAAAAGGAACTGAGCTTGGGGCAGCTGCATTCTTACCATTTCAAGCATCTCGCTCTATCGTAAAATGGGATGCGAAAAAAGCTGATAAAAAAGTTGAGCGTTTAAGAAAAATTGTGAAAGAAGCTGCGGAACAATCACATAGAAGTGAAATTCCAGAAGTACATGCTCCGGCATCATTTAAGCAATTGCTTTCAATGAGTGGTGAGTATGATGTTTGTCTTGTTGCTTACGAAGAGGAAGCAAAACAAGGCGAGAAATCTAATTTTGCGAAAGCTTTAACGACAATGAAACCAGGTCAAAAACTATTGATTGTATTTGGCCCAGAAGGCGGTTTAGCTGAGGAAGAGATTACAGCGCTTCGTGAACATAAATTTGTACCATGTAGTTTAGGACCAAGAATTTTAAGAACAGAAACGGCGCCGTTATACGCGTTAAGTGCTGCTTCGTATCATTTTGAATTGATGGGGTGATGATCAATGTCAACTGTTGCGTTCCATACGTTAGGTTGTAAAGTAAACCACTATGAAACAGAAGCCATTTGGCAATTGTTTAAACAAGGTGGTTATGAAAGAACAGAATATGAAAAGAAAGCTGATGTATATGTTATTAACACATGTACAGTAACGAATACTGGGGACAAAAAAAGCCGTCAAGTAATCAGACGTGCTGTGCGTCAAAATCCAGATGCAGTTATTTGTGTAACGGGATGTTATGCACAAACATCTCCAGCTGAAATTATGGCGATTCCAGGTGTAGATATCGTAGTTGGTACACAGGATCGTGAAAAGATGTTAGGTTACATCGAAGAATTCCGTAAAGAGCGTCAACCAATTAATGCTGTCCGCAATATTATGAAAACACGTGTGTACGAAGAACTTGATGTACCTTATTTCACGGATCGTACACGTGCGTCTTTAAAAATACAAGAGGGTTGCAATAACTTCTGTACATTCTGTATCATTCCTTGGGCGCGTGGTTTAATGCGTTCTCGTGATGGAAAGGAAGTTATTAAACAAGCACAACAATTAGTGGATGCAGGCTATAAAGAAATCGTATTAACGGGTATTCATACAGGTGGATACGGCGAAGATATAAAAGATTATAACTTGGCTGGATTACTTCGTGATATGGAAGCGGAAGTAGGCGGATTAAAACGCCTTCGTATTTCTTCTATTGAAGCGAGTCAAATTTCAGATGAAGTAATTGAAGTGTTAGATAAATCTGAAGTAGTTGTACGTCACTTGCATATCCCGTTGCAATCTGGCTCTAATACTGTATTAAAACGTATGCGTCGTAAATATACGATGGAATTCTTCCAAGAGCGTTTAGATCGTTTGAAAGAAGCGTTACCAGGCCTTGCAATTACATCTGACGTAATCGTTGGTTTCCCAGGTGAAACAGAAGAAGAATTCATGGAAACATACAATTTTATTAAAGAGAACCGCTTCTCTGAGTTACACGTGTTCCCTTATTCAAAACGTACAGGAACACCTGCAGCGCGCATGGAAGATCAAGTTCCTGAAGATGTGAAGAACGATCGTGTTCATCGTTTAATTGAGTTATCTAATCAATTAGCGAAAGAATATGCATCAGCGTTTGAAGGTGAAGTACTTGAAATTATTCCGGAAGAGCAATTTAAAGAGGGCGACCGTGAAGGGTTATATGTAGGTTATACAGATAACTACTTGAAAATTGTATTTGAAGGATCAGAAGAATTAATTGGTAAGCTAGTGAAAGTGAAAATTACGAAAGCTGGTTATCCATATAACGAAGCACAATTTGTTCGTGTTCTTGAAGATGATGTGAAAAAAGAATCAGCAAGCGCATAAAAAGAGCGTGCAACCGGAAACGGTTTGCATGCTTTCTTTATTTTTGAAGAGGTTAAGTACTAGAAGGTGGGGAGGCGTTTCGTGCATCCCTGTATGAAAAAAGATGAAATGATAAAAATATAGTTATCTTCATGAAAGAAGGATACTAGCTATTTGCATAACTTTTGAAAAGGAAATGCTTCTATTCTTCTTTTATTCTGCCAAATAGTTGACCTGAAGTGATAAAATGTATTATAATCGTAAAAGACATGCTGAAGAAGTGTTTCTTTTTGCATGCTGAAGTTAGTATGTAAGTGTGATGTTTCGGAGGGAGGGAAAGAGAATGTCAAAAACAGTCGTTCGTAAAAACGAGTCTTTGGAGGATGCACTTCGCCGTTTTAAAAGATCGGTTTCTAAAACTGGTACACTTGCTGAAGCAAGAAAGCGCGAGTTTTATGAAAAACCAAGTGTAAAACGTAAGAAGAAATCTGAAGCGGCAAGAAAGCGTAAATTCTAAGAGAGGGTGTAAGTTATGAGTCTTCTCGGTCGTTTAAACGATGATATGAAACAAGCGATGAAGAATAAACAAAAAGAAAAATTAACCGTTATTCGTATGGTTAAGGCTGCTTTACAAAATGAAGGTATTAAACTGCAACATACTCTTACTGAAGAAGAGGAAGTAACAGTTTTAGCTCGTGAAGTAAAACAGTATAAGGACTCCCTCCTTGAATTTAAAAAAGCTGGTCGTGAAGACCTTGTTAATAAACTGCAAAGTGAAATTCAGATTTTAAGCGCATATTTGCCAGAGCAATTAACTGAAGAAGAACTAGTTGATGTAATCAAGCAAGTTATTTCTGAAGTTGGTGCGACTTCTAAAGCAGATATGGGTAAGGTGATGACTGCTGTTATGCCGAAAGTAAAAGGTAAAACAGACGGATCACTTGTGAATAAGTTGGTTATCCAGCTATTAGCATAAAAAAACGTCTCATTTCGTATGAGACGTTTTTTTATTGTTCTTATTAAGGAAAAACGCTATATTGCTTAAAAAGCGTTTCTGTAAGTGATAGAAACGCCTCTGGTATGTAAAAAAGGTAACGGCCTTAGTTGTGATTAATCCCACCATAAAAAAAGCTTTTTCGTTTTCTTAATTTCTTCGACTAACTCCTCAATGCTTTCTATTCCTTGTTCCACTATATCTGGACAAAATTCATACATTTCTTGCGCGAAAGATTGCATTTCTTCGTCTGTAGGTAACACGCTAAAAATGGCATCAACCCAGTCATGATCTGCACCGATTATGATAAAAGGATAGCGATCATTCCATTTTCTTAGTTTGAAAATAACATCCATATTGCTAACTTCGTAATTAACGCCATTTGTTTGTTGGATTGTAAGGATATCAAATTGGCCATTTCCTTGTGTAATTGCAATTCTACACTTACTCTTACTTCCTTGACTAAAACTTCTTTCGCAAATAAAAGCTAAGTATCCAAGCTTCTGAACCTCAGATTGAAGTTTTATAACTTGCTGTTCAGCATAATTCTCAAAGGTAACGAAAGAGACTCCGGCTATTTTAGATTTTGAATCAGTTGCATAAAAGGGCTGGATGCTGCTGTTAGTAACTTGTTTTATAACATTTAAAATTTCTTGACTAAATCCAATTTCCTTTCGTATTTCCTCGCTTATTAATTCATTTTTTTGTTTTTTAATGACTCCTAATATTTTTTTGAAATTCATATAACAACCACCTATAAGATATTCTTACTTACACCGCAAAATTCAGAGTGGAGCAATTTCCTTTTTCGAATTTTATCTTATTTGTCTAATGAATGACAACTACTTATTCTATGGTCAGTATGTCACACCCAGAACAAATTGTAACAGGGTTTTTCAAGTTTCTAACTGCTCGCTAGGCTCAATTTCTTAATGTAACTTGTACTGATATCCCCTAGGGGCGCATATTCTTGTATTAATACTTCTATTATTATGGGTAACATCCTCTGATCCATCATTGTCCCGATAAATATGATTTCATATAGCGACTGTTTTAATTAACATGAGATGAACACTTACAGAATATAGTTATGTTAGTGAAGTCGTTATAACACGATAGGCACTTGTGAAGAAATACATATATATGGGATGAGGAGGGGGTCTTTCGAGATGAAGAAATTAGAACAAATGAAAAATTGGTTAACAAAACAAGTAGACCTACCAGTGGATGTATTAATGGATCTGCCTCGGATTACTCTTGTTGGGCAAATACATATTTATATAGAAAATCATCGGGGGCTATTAGTGTTTTCAGATAAAGAAGTGCGATTGCTTTTAAAGCACGGTCAATTACTAATTAAAGGACAATCCTTTGTTATTAAAACGATTCTTCCAGAGGAGCTTTTGCTCGAAGGGATAATTGAGCAAGTAACATTTTTAGAAAATGAGAAAAAAGGTGATTGAAGTGAAACTTCCATTTGTGAAGTTTTTCTTCTTTATCCTGTAAAAGTTCCGTTGATAGAGATCGATTACAGTTTTACTCTGTTTCATTTTAGTACGAGCTATTTTAATGCTTCAAATGAAAAGTGGTATATCTACTTTTAGAAAGGTAGTGAAGGTGGTAAATGAAAAATAAATGGTTTATAAAGTGGCTTGGATATGTAAAAGTGCGAATTGAAGGTAGAGGAGCGGAACGGTTTGTTAATGAATGTGTACGGAGGAATTTATTAGTTTGGGATGTTAGGAAGATAGCTGATGAAACGTTAGTTTTTTGTATGTTGTTACGCGATGTGAAAAAAATAAAACCAATTTATAGAAAAAATGAATGTAAATTATATTTTATTGGACGTTATGGTTTTCCTTTTTGGAATAAGCGTTTAATTAAAAACAGTGGATTTTTAATTGGGTTTTTAATTTTCTTTTTTGGCGTGATTACAATGTCAAATATGGTTTGGAAAATTGAAATTTCAGGAGCAAAACCTGAAACAGAATATATATTGATGAAAGAATTGGATAAAATGGGTATTCAAAAAGGGAAACTACAGTTTCAAATGCCGAATGTAGAAGATGTACAACGCCATTTGACAGATAATATTAATGCCATTACTTGGGCGGGACTAGAAGTAAGAGGAACAACGTATCATTTTAAAATCGTTGAAAAAAACGAACCGAAAAAAGAAAAGGAACAAAGGCCGCAAAATTTAGTAGCAAAAAAAGAAGCGATTATTACAAAAACGTTTGTAGAAGTTGGAAAGCCGGTTGTACTGAAAAATGATCATGTAGAAAAAGGGCAGATTCTCGTATCGGGAATATATGGTAATGAGGAAAGTCCGACGATTGTTTCAGCGAAAGGTATTGTGTATGGCGAAACGTGGTATACGTCTAAGGTAGATGTCCCACTAAAGACGCAATTCCAAGTGTATACTGGTAATGTATATAATGAACATTTTCTTAAATTTTGGGATATGAAAATAAAAATATGGGGATTTCAACATGATAAGTATAAACGCTCTCGTACTGAAAGTGTAAAGCATGATGTGAAATTATTTGGTTTTACACTGCCGATTGCATATGAAAAAGATGTTGTAAGAGAAGAGGAAGAAGCGAATCGAGAATATACAGAAAAGCAAGCGCTGAAAGTAGCGAAAGAGATGGCTGAAAAAGAACTAAAGAAAAAATTGGATGAACATGCTATGATTGTAAGTGATAAGATTTTGAGTAAAAAGGTTGAGGGGGATCAACTAAAAGTCACATTGCATTATACTGTGGTTGAAAATATTGCAGAGCCACAACCAATATCCGAATCCGATATTCAAGGAGACTGAGTAATGGCAGAACAATTAGTAGAAATGAACCAACAATTGGAAAATACTAACGAAGCAATCGCTCTTTTTGGAGTCAATGATGCGCATTTAAAAGTAATTGAACGAGAACTGAATGTATCGATCGTAACTAGAGGAGAAACTGTTCATGTATCTGGGGCAGTTGAAACGGTGACACTCGTAGAAAAAATCTTACAGCAATTACTTGTTGTAATTCGTAAAAGTATATCAATTTCAGAGAGAGATGTTGCGTATGCAATTCAGCTCGCACAACAAGGGAAAATTGCTCAATTTGAAGAGTTATATGAAGAAGAAATTTTCAAGACTGCAAAAGGTAAATCCATTCGTGTAAAAACAATGGGGCAAAGACGATATATTCATGCGATGAAGAAGAATGATATTGTCTTTGGGATAGGGCCTGCAGGAACTGGAAAAACATACTTAGCTGTAGTAATGGCTGTGAGGGCTTTAAAACAAGGATATGTAAAGAAAATTATTTTAACAAGACCTGCTGTAGAAGCTGGAGAAAATTTAGGTTTTTTACCAGGGGATTTGAAAGAGAAGGTGGATCCATACTTACGTCCATTATATGATGCCTTACATGATATTCTTGGACAAGAATATACGCAGCGTATGATGGAGCGAGGAGTAATTGAAATCGCGCCGCTTGCTTATATGAGGGGACGTACGCTTGATGATTCATTTGTTATTTTAGATGAGGCTCAAAATACAACGGGTGCTCAAATAAAAATGTTTTTAACAAGATTAGGTTTTAGTTCTAAAATGGTTATTACAGGAGATCCTTCACAAGTAGACTTGCCGAAAGGGGTAAAATCAGGGCTATCTATAGCTGCTAATATTTTATCTGGTGTATCAGGTCTGTCATTTATTACATTAGAACAAACGGACGTTGTGAGACATCCATTGGTGCAACGTATTATTGAGGCATATGATAAAATGGAATGATCCTATTTGTCAGGATCATTTCTTTTTGTATGATAAGGTTGGCGAACGTCGTATTTTTTACTATCATGAAAGATAAGGAAAATAAACTATAGGTACTGGTATAAAATGTTGCCTCAAAGTATCGTTGGGTAGAAGAAATGAAAGCTATAAATAGTTTCACTTTATTTCTGGAGAGGAGAAGGTATTGAAATCATGTCAAGATCTCAAGAAATTTCTAAGTGGTTTCGTAATTTACAACATTCGAAAAAACTAAGTTGGATTTCTTACGTTGTATTAGGAGCAGTGCTGTTTTTTGCGCTTATGAATAATGTAAAACCAGAGCAATTAGATGTTAACATGTATTCTATTGCGAAAAAGACAATCCATTCTCCTATAAAAATTGAAGATAAAGTTACAACGGATAAAAAGAAAAAAGAAGCCGCTACAAAAGTTGAAGATCAATATACATATAAAAGTGAGTATAAACAAAATAAAGTTGATATTGTGAATGACGTCTTTGCTAAAGTAGATGAAGTGGTGCAAGAGATTAAAGCTGTTGGACCGGATGATCAAAAAAAGATGACTGATGCTGAGAAAGTGGACAAGTTAAAAAAGAAACTACCTACTGACTTAACGAAAGAATTATCTGATTCAAACTTACTAAATTTGATTAATGCAGATTCGAGCCAATTAGTATTAGCGAAAGATGCTGCGGTCACAGCGATTAATAGTATCATGACTGAGCATATTAAAATGGACGAATTGAAAGATGCGAAAGAACGATATGTAAGTGAGATGAATAGTGTTAATGTTGATAATGGTTTAAAAGAGTCAATTAAGGCGCTAGGAAGATATGCGATTTCAGCGAACTATTTTTATGACCCGACCTTAACGAAAGAGAAGAGAAAAGCAGAGGAAGATTTAGTTCCACCTGTTTATATTCTTCAAGGGCAAGTTCTTGTTAGAGAAGGTGAAACAATTTCAAGTGATGTGTATAATCAGTTGAAATTAGTTGGTTTGTTAGAAAAAGGGAACGGCTTTCAACCTTATGTTGGATTAGCGGTACTCATTGGTGTGTTACTATACTTTATGCATAAACAATTTGAATTATTTTTAAAGAGAAAAAGAGAAGATAGACCGTATGTTTTAGCGTATATTACAATTTTGTCTATTACAATCGTCTTAATGAAAATCATTAGTTTATTTCAAAAACTTGAATATGCAGGGATTGCATATGTTGTCCCAGTTGCGATGGGAACAATACTTGTAAAACTAATGATTGGTGATCGATTTGTCTTTTTAACGAGTATGATTTTTTCTGTATGCGGAAGTATTATGTTTAATGAAGGAGTAACGAGTACATTAAATTATAGTGTAGGGATTTACGTATTGTTAAGTTCATTATCGGTTAGTATTTTCTTGCGAGAAAAAAATCGTCGTACAATGATTTTACAAGCTGGTATACTCGTTTCTGTATTAAATGTAGTCGTATTAGCGGCGCTCTTATTATTACGTAATGGGAATTTTTCGCCTCTTGAAATTGGTACGCAATTATTAATGGCTTCACTTTCAGGGATTATATCATCCGTTTTGGCTATGGGGATTTTACCATATTTAGAAAGTGGACTTGGAATCGTATCAAGTATGAAGCTTATGGAACTATCAAGTCCAAATCATCCGCTTTTACGCAGAATTTTGTTAGAAGCGCCAGGGACATATCATCATAGTGTAATGGTAGCGAATCTTTCTGAGGCTGCTTGTGAAGCAGTCGGGGCAAATGGTGTATTAGCGCGTGTAGGGGCATATTATCATGATGTAGGAAAAACAGTACAACCGCAATTCTTTATTGAAAACCAAATGGGAATTGAAAACCCGCATGATAAATTAGATCCTGTAACGAGTAAAGATATTATAATTGCTCACGTAACGGATGGAGTAAGAATGCTCGAAGAATATCATATTCCACAAGAAATTATTGATATCGCTGGGCAACATCACGGTACAACGTTACTGAAATATTTTTATTATAAAGCTATTAAAGAAGATAAAGAAAAATATACAGAAGAGATGTTCCGTTATCCAGGTTCAAAAGCAACTTCGAAAGAATCGGCAATTGTTGGTATTGCTGATAGTGTAGAAGCTGCGGTACGTTCTATGAATCACCCAACGCCAGAACAAATTAATAATTTGGTGCAAAGTATTATTAAAGATCGACTGCAAGACGGTCAATTTAGTGAATGTGATTTGACGTTTAAGGAACTACAAATCGTTGGAAAAACGTTGTGTGAAACGTTAAATGGTATTTTCCATTCGCGTATTACATATCCGGAACCTCCGGAAGAAAAGGAGAAAGAATGAGTTTGTTAATTGATTTTATTGATGAAACAGAAGAAGTAAAAGAAGAGTATATGAGTTTAATTCGTGAAGTGCTAGAAAAAGCAGCTCAAATGGAAAATATCGAGGATGGTGCGGAGGTATCGGTGACATTTGTAGATAATGAGCGCATTAGAGAAATTAATCGTGATTACCGAGATAAAGATCAACCTACAGATGTAATATCCTTTGCCATGGAAGAGATGGGAGAAGGAGAAATGGAGATTGTTGGTGCAGAGATGCCGCGCATGTTAGGTGATCTTATTATCTCTATTCCGAGGGCGAAAGAGCAAGCTGAAGAGTACGGACATTCTTTCGATCGTGAACTTGGATTTTTGGCGTTGCATGGCTTTTTACATTTACTTGGTTATGATCACATGACTGAAGATGATGAAAAAGAAATGTTCGGAAGACAAAAAGAAATTTTAGAAGCTTTTGGATTAGGACGATGAAAAAAGGAAAACTTATAGATAGTTTTGGATATGCTATAGCTGGTATATTCTTTTGTTTTCGTCATGAACGAAATATGAAAATCCATTATTTAGCCGCAGTCATTGTTATATGCTGCGGCTTTTATTTCCATATTACGAAAATAGAGTGGATGATATTACTTATTGTAATAGGGAGTGTAATGAGTTTAGAGATGGTAAATACGGCTGTGGAAAAAACGGTAGATTTAGCGACTGCCGATATTCATCCGTTTGCAAAAATTGCAAAGGATGTTGCGGCAGGAGCGGTTTTATTGTTTGCAATTATAGCTGTTATAATTGGTGCTATTATCTTTTTACCGTATATGGTATAGTTGCATTCCGAAGCTTTTATTAAGCTTTGGAAGTGCTGTAAGGGCCTTTAATGAGAGAGTGTATCTCTTCATAGCTGTGAACAGGAAGGATGCGGGAATATGAATAGTAAACAATTAATTCTAGAAGCAATCGAAGCGCGTAAACAAGCGTACGTACCATATTCTAAATTTCAAGTGGGTGCAGCATTATTAACGCGCGGTGGAAAAGTATATCGTGGATGTAATGTTGAGAATGCATCATATGGCTTATGTAATTGTGCTGAAAGAACGGCTTTATTTAAGGCGGTTTCTGAAGGAGATAAAGAATTTGTAGCCATTGCGGTTGTAGCAGATACAAAGCGCCCAGTACCTCCTTGTGGAGCATGTCGACAAGTTATGGTAGAATTATGTAAACAGGATACGAAAGTATACTTATCAAACTTACATGGTGACGTTCAAGAGACGACAGTCGGAGAATTGTTACCAGGAGCATTTTTAGCGGAGGATTTACATGAATAGAAAAGGTTATAAATCAGGTTTTGTCTCTATTATTGGCAGACCGAATGTTGGAAAATCTACATTTTTAAACCGTATTATCGGCCAGAAAATTGCTATTATGAGTGATAAGCCACAAACGACTCGTAATAAAATTCAAGGTGTATATACAGAAAATGATGCACAAGTTATTTTCATTGATACACCAGGAATACATAAACCTAAACATAAATTAGGCGACTTCATGGTAAAGATGGCGCAAACGACATTAAAAGAAGTGGATATTGTTCTGTTTATGGTTAATGCAGTTGAAGGATTTGGTCGTGGTGAGGAATTCATCATTGAGAAATTAAAAGAAACGAAACAACCAGTATTTTTAGTCATTAATAAAATTGACCAACTTCATCCAGAGCAATTACTAGAGTTAATTGATCAATATCGTAAACTACATGAGTTTGCAGAGATCGTACCAATTTCTGCGTTAGACGGTAATAATGTGGACGCTTTAATTGGAACAATTAAAAAGTATTTACCAGAAGGACCACAATACTATCCAGAGAATCAAGTGACGGATCATCCGGAGAGATTTATTATTGCAGAGCTTATTCGTGAGAAAGTACTACATTTAACACGTGAAGAAGTACCGCATTCTGTGGCTGTTGTTATCGATGCGATTCAAAAGCGTGAGGGCGGGGCAGTTTATATAAATGCAACGATTGTTGTTGAACGTGCATCACAAAAAGGAATCATCATCGGAAAACAAGGAAAAATGTTAAAAGAAGTTGGTAAGCGAGCTCGTTTTGATATTGAAGCGCTACTTGGTTCTAAAGTATTTTTAGAAGTATGGGTAAAAGTGCAAAAAGATTGGCGTAATAAAATGTCTCAGCTTCGTGACCTAGGTTTCCGCGAGGATGAGTACTAAAATAGAGTAAAGTTGTAATCAGTGGATGGTTGGTTCATCCGCTGATTATTGGTTTTTATGAACTTTGATAAATTAGGAAAAATTTTTCTCACATGAAAATGGACAAAATGGGTCAATTTAATAACAACAAAGGAAATTGGTTTATAGGCTACGCTTATTGAGAAAGGTGGATTCTTATGCTAGATTTTACCTGGAAGTTTTTCTCCAAAACAGGAAGCATTGAAACGTACTTGCTTTTGAAAGAAATGGAAAAAGACGTAAACGATGAGATGGATCAACATGAAGAGGAGCTAGCGCATCTAGACTCTCCAATTTCTTGACCCGTTTTGTTCAAACCTTGGATGGTGACGAACATGTTTCAAAAAGTTGAGGGCATCGTTATCCGTACGACAGATTACGGAGAAACGAACAAGATTGTTACAATATTCTCAAGAGAACTTGGTAAGATAAGTGCAATGGCAAGAGGGGCAAAAAAGCCGAAAAGCCGGTTAGCATCTGTGTCGCAACTAATGACACATGGCCATTTTCTTATTCAAATGGGATCTGGGCTTGGAACATTGCAACAAGGCGAGATTATTTCAACTATGAAAGAAATTCGCGAGGATATATTTTTAACTGCTTATGCATCATTTATTGTTGAGTTAACTGATAAAGCAACAGAAGATAAAAAACATAATCCGTATTTATTTGAAATGTTATATCAAACGTTGCATTATATGTGTGAGGGTGTTGATTCAGAAGTATTATCATTAATTTATCAAACGAAAATGCTTCCGGTATTAGGGATGCGCCCGTACTTTGATACATGTGCGATTTGTCATCAAGAAACAGACTTTGTCGCCTTCTCCGTCAGGGAAGGCGGTTTTCTGTGCTCACGTCATGCAGAGCAAGACCCATATCGTATACCGGTAGGAGAAGCTGTTCATAAATTATTACGTCTTTTCTTCCATTTCGATTTACATAGGCTCGGAAATGTATCGGTAAAGGATAGCACAAAAAAACAAATGCGTTTAGTATTGAATACATATTATGATGAATATTGCGGAATTTATTTGAAATCAAGACGTTTTTTAGAACAACTTGATAAGTTTCAAATATAATTTTGGGCCGTATACGGTCCTTTTTACATACTTTCTTTTTCGAATAGCATATTTAGTATATAATATTTAAGAGATAGTATAACTTTTTTCGTTGTGCATTAAAGGTGGTGATTATCATAGAGCTGAATAAACGGCAAGAACATATCATTCAGATTGTAAAAGATCACGGTCCTATTACAGGGGAATCAATTGCAGCGCAATTGGGTCTAACACGTGCGACGCTAAGACCAGACTTAGCAATTTTAACGATGGCTGGTTATTTAGAAGCACGTCCACGCGTAGGTTATTTTTATACGGGTAAAACTGGGGGGCAGCTATTATCTGAAGCTGTTAAGAAAATTAAAGTACAAGATTATCAATCTAGACCGGTTGTAATTGATAAAAATGTTTCCGTATACGATGCAATTTGTACGATGTTTTTAGAGGACGTTGGTACATTGTTCGTTGTAGATCAGATGACTCTATTAGTTGGTGTTGTGTCTCGTAAAGATTTATTAAGAGCGAGCTTAGGAAAGCAGGATTTAACCTCTCTTCCGGTTAATATTATCATGACAAGGATGCCAAACATTGCGATGTGTCGTAGAGAGGATTCTTTATATGATATTGCGATGGAATTAATAGAAAGACAGATTGATGCAATGCCAGTTGTAAAAGATACGAAACAAGGTTTAGAAGTGATTGGGCGAATTACAAAAACAAATATTACACGCGCGTTTGTAAATTTAGTAAATAACGAATAAGTGTAATTTGTTTAAAGTGAGGTAATGTAATGGATAATAAAATCGTATATGTCGTATCTGACTCTGTAGGGGAAACGGCTGATTTGGTTGTTCGAGCAGCAATGGGGCAATTCCCGTTTGCTCCTGATATTAGACGTGTACCGTATGTAGAAGATACAGGGACATTAAAAGAAGTGATTTCGATTGCTAAGAGTAATCAAGCACTTATATGTTTTACGTTAGTTAAGCCTGATATGCGCCAGTATTTAGTAACAGAGGCTGCAAAAGAAGGAGTAGAGGCATACGATATTATCGGCCCTCTTATTGATCAAATTGAAGAAATTACGGGGCAAGTGCCGAGATATGAGCCAGGTGTTGTCCGTAGGTTAGATGAAGAATACTTTAAAAAGATTGAAGCGATTGAGTTTGCTGTGAAGTATGATGACGGCAGAGATGCACGAGGTATTTTAAAAGCAGATATCGTGTTGATTGGTGTTTCGCGTACATCAAAAACACCACTTTCCCAATATTTAGCTCATAACAAACGCTTGAAAGTTGCGAATGTACCACTCGTACCAGAAGTTGACCCACCTGAAGAACTATATCAAGTGGCAAAAGAAAAATGTTTCGGTTTGAAAATTACGCCAGATAAGTTAAATCATATTCGAAAAGAACGATTAAAATCACTTGGATTAAGTGATGGAGCAACATATGCAAATATTAATCGTATTCAAGAAGAAATTGATCACTTTGAGGAAGTAATTAGTAAAATAAATTGCCAAGTAATCGATGTATCGAATAAAGCGATTGAAGAAACAGCAAATATTATTGTGAATGCAGTGCAAAACCAAAAAATGTTTTAGCACATTTACCAAAGGTGAATGTGCTTTTTTCGCTCGTGTGAAATATGATACCTATGGATTTTGTAATAGATTGTAGTGTAATGGTTATACTTATACTCCTTTGTCTTTTAGTATATTCAAGATGTGAGTTTGTCATCCTGAAATGTAAAATGAAAAAATAAAGGGATATGTAGCGTAGTTGAAGAAAATATATTATAATAAAAAATTGTGATAAAAACCTATATTTTACGTTTAGACTTTAATTTTTCAGAATAAACTAGGGATAGGATTTACGAAAAAGACATGTAATTACGTTAAATCGACAAAATCTATACAAGAAAACGCACATTATGGAAGGATTCACAGAAGGGATGTAGAATACAGAAATATGCAAAACATCAACAACATATTAGTTGGTGTAGATGTATATCCCGTGAAGGCTGAAATTGTGCAAGTTGGAGCGGAATTTCATGTCGGAATTTTGTTTGTCGCATCATATGCTCATCCTTTAAGGAAATAGCAAGGCAATTGGATCATTGTAGATACTGAACAAAATGGAGTTGATTGTTATATGGATCAACATGAAAAAGTTACAGATCTCAAGATCAAACAGTATATGTGGCTTGCTACTCTTCTTGTAAAAAGGTGTATATGTATTGTTTCTAAGAGATACATTTGTAACAGATGAGCAAATGTATACAATTTTATATAGCAAGTATGTATATGCGATTTATGCAGATAAAGGACCTATAGGAAAGGTTCAAAATCGTTTATACAATGTAATCGGCAACACTTTCTAACAAGTTTAGAAAAATATTGTCGAATTATAAAGGAATTTTTAAATTTATATCGAATACAAAATACGACACGGAGATGGAGTTATGGGGAACAGAATTCCCGAAGAAGTTGTTGAACAGATTCGGACATCATCCGATATTGTAGAAGTCATTGGTGAATACGTTCAACTTAGAAAACAGGGGCGTAACTATTTCGGCCTTTGTCCATTTCATGGTGAGAATTCTCCTTCATTCTCTGTTTCATCTGATAAGCAAATTTTTCATTGCTTCGGATGTGGAGAAGGTGGAAATGTATTTTCCTTTCTAATGAAAATGGAAGGACTGGCTTTTACCGAGGCTGTTCAAAAGCTAGGCGAAAGAAATGGAATTGCGGTTGCAGAGTATACATCAGGGCAAGGACAACAAGAAGAGATATCTGATGACACTGTCATCATGCAACAAGCTCATGAATTATTGAAAAAGTATTATCATCATTTATTAGTAAATACGGAAGAAGGAAATGAAGCACTTTCATATTTATTAAACCGTGGTATTACGAAAGAGATGATTGAGAAGTTTGAAATTGGTTATGCATCACCTGCTTGGGATGCAGCGACGAAAATTTTACAAAAAAGAGGTTTATCGCTGTCTAGTATGGAACAAGCTGGCCTTCTAATAAGAAGTGAGAAGGATGGTAGTCATTACGATCGCTTCCGTGGAAGAGTTATGTTCCCGATCTATACGTTACAAGGTAAGGTGATAGCGTTTAGTGGAAGGGCGTTAGGAGATGACACTCCGAAATATTTAAATAGCCCCGAAACGCCGATTTTTCACAAAAGTAAATTGTTGTATAACTTCCACCAAGCAAGACCGTTTATTAGAAAACGTGGGCAAGTGGTTCTTTTTGAAGGATATGCCGATGTACTAGCTGCGGTAAAAAGTGGTGTGGAAGAAGCTGTTGCGACAATGGGAACAGCTTTAACTGAAGAACAAGCAAAACTTCTGCGACGTAACGTTGAAACTGTTGTTCTTTGCTATGATGGTGATAAAGCAGGGCGAGAAGCGACGATGAAAGCAGGGCAATTATTGCTAAAAGTTGGTTGCCAAGTGAAAGTCACATCCTTGCCAGATAAGCTTGATCCTGATGAATATGTGCAACAATATGGGACTACCGCTTTTGAAAATCTTGTGAAATCAAGTATGAGTTTTGTTGGTTTTAAAATAAATTATTTGCGTTTAGGGAAAAATTTGCAAGATGAGTCTGGCAAAGAAGAATATGTGAAAAGTGTTTTAAAAGAGTTATCGTTGTTACAAGATGCGATGCAGGCAGAGTCATATTTGAAGTCATTGTCGCAAGAGTTTTCGTATTCAATGGAAACGCTTTTGAATCAATTGCACCAATATCGCAAAGAACAAAAGGTACAGCAAAAACAAATAAAGCAGGTTGCTAAACCGTCTCAAGTCGTTCAAACAAAACCGAAGTTAACAGGTTTTGAAAGAGCGGAAAGAGAAATTATTTACCATATGTTGCAAAGTGCAGAAGTAGCTGTTCGTATGGAATCCCATATAGAAGATTTTCATACAGAAGAACATAAAGGGATTTTATATGAACTATACGCATATTATGAAAAGGGAAATGAACCTTCAGTCGGAACATTTCTAAGTTGGCTCTCTGATGAAAAGTTGAAAAATATTATCACTGATATTTCGACGGATGAATTTATTAATCCAGAATACACAGAAGAAGTGTTGCAAGGCCATCTGGAGACGCTTAGACGGCATCAGGAAAAACTTGAAAAGATGGAGATCATCTTTAAAGTGAAACAAATGGAAAAAACAGATCCTGTAGAGGCTGCTAAATATTATGTAGCATATTTACAAAATCAAAAAGCGAGAAAATAGCTTTTTTGATAAAGTTTTAGTATAATGAATGTTTGTATCTCGCGTAAGGAGGGGAACAGATGGCTGACAAACCAGCTCGTTCTAAACAAATTGAAACTGAAATGACCCTTGAGCAAGTGAAGGAACAACTCACTGAGCTCGGAAAAAAACGTGGCGTTCTTACATATGAAGAGATTGCAGAACGCATGAATGGATTTGAAATTGAATCCGATCAAATGGATGAATACTATGAATATTTAGGTGAACAAGGCATTGACTTAGTTGGTGATAATGACAACGAAGAAGGCCCTAATAATCGCCAAATTACAAAAACAGAAGAAGAGTTTGACCTCAATGATTTAAGTGTACCACCTGGGGTTAAAATCAACGATCCTGTTCGTATGTATTTAAAAGAAATTGGTCGTGTAGACTTACTATCTGCAGAAGAAGAAATTCGACTTGCAACGCGTATTGAAGAAGGCGATGAAGAAGCGAAACGTCGTCTTGCAGAAGCAAACTTACGTCTTGTAGTAAGTATTGCAAAGCGCTACGTAGGCCGTGGTATGCTTTTCTTAGACTTAATTCAAGAAGGTAATATGGGTCTAATTAAAGCTGTTGAAAAGTTCGATTATCGTAAAGGTTTCAAATTTAGTACGTATGCAACTTGGTGGATTCGCCAAGCTATTACACGTGCGATTGCAGACCAAGCGCGAACAATTCGTATTCCAGTTCATATGGTTGAAACGATTAATAAGTTAATTCGTGTACAACGTCAATTATTACAAGATTTAGGTCGCGAACCGTCTCCTGAAGAGATTGGTGAAGAAATGGATCTTGCTCCAGAAAAAGTACGTGAAATCTTAAAAATTGCACAGGAGCCAGTTTCTCTTGAAACACCAATTGGTGAAGAAGATGACTCCCATTTAGGTGACTTTATTGAAGACCAAGAAGCAACATCGCCTGCGGACCATGCAGCCTATGAATTGCTAAAAGAACAATTAGAAGATGTGTTAGATACACTAACAGATCGTGAAGAAAATGTTCTGCGTCTTCGTTTCGGTTTAGATGATGGACGAACTCGTACGCTTGAAGAAGTTGGGAAAGTATTCGGCGTAACGAGAGAGCGTATCCGTCAAATTGAAGCAAAAGCACTTCGCAAATTAAGACATCCAAGTCGTAGTAAGCGTCTTAAGGATTTCTTAGAATAGGTTATTTTTTAAGTTTACTTCACCTTTGTGAAGTAAACTTTTTTATTTTGTTAATTTTTGTTAAAATTTAGCTATCGGCAACGATTACAATTTCTTGTAATTTATTTTACAGAATTGTCTTTTGATTTGCAAATGCTCATTTTTCGATTTTTCGATTAATTTTGTTTATTCTATACAAAAATATATGTAGAAAAGCGAAAAATATGATGAGAAACGTTAATAATTATCGAAATAATAAGCTATATGACAATAAAAAACAATAAACTGAATTTATGGAATATTTCTAACAAGTAGTAGTTTACTCTTTTCTGATAGAGCGTTTTCAAGTACAATGGAAATGACTGAATCATCTAACTATTTAGGGGTATAGAGGGGGGAGAAGAGATATGAAACGTAATCCGCTGATTCCGTTCGCTCTTATTGCAGCATTGGGTATTATCGTTATGTTTGTATTTTCATTTCAGGGGCTAAATAAATCTAAAGAGTTAGCTGATGCAAAAAATGGCGGGAAGCCAGCACAAACAGCATCAAAACCAGAGGATATTGTGAAGCAAAGCTGTACGAGCTGCCACGGTGATCAGTTACAAGGGGCAGTAGGACCTAACTTACAAAAAATTGGTGGGAAACTTTCAAAGGATGAAATTAAAGAAATTCTTTCGAAAGGAAAGGGCAATATGCCTGCCAATATAGTTCCAGCTGATCAAGCCACTAAAGTAGCTGATTGGTTATCGAAGAAAAAATAAAGTTCCGTATGACAAGTCTTTTGCTTATGCAAAGGGCTTGTTTTTCTATATTTTCTAAAATACGATAAATGATAGAGAAGTGAATTGTTGTTATAGGCTTGCAACAACTACTATAAATTCATTATCATGGAGACAGACTGACAAGAGAAGGAGTAATGGAAATACATGAATGAAGTAAAGCTTTCAAAACGATTAGAAGAAGTTGTACGTGAAATACCGGTAGGATCTACAGTTGCTGATATTGGATCGGATCATGCGTATTTACCGTGTTATACAATTATAAATAATATTGCTACAAAAGCAGTTGCAGGAGAAGTTGTAGATGGACCATTTCGTTCTGCGCAAGCAACTGTGGCTGAAAGTGGTTTGCAAGATAAAGTAGACGTTCGTAAAGGGAATGGATTAGCTGTTATCGCGCCAGGAGAAGTAGATGTTATTACGGTTGCTGGAATGGGTGGAGCGTTAATTCGTGACATTTTAGAAAGTGGTAAAGAAAAATTAGAAGGTGTAACACGTTTAATTTTACAGCCGAATATTGCAGCGCATCATATTCGTGAATGGTTTGTTGAAAATGGTTGGGAGCTTATCCATGAAAAAATCGTAAAAGAAGATGGGAAAATTTACGAGATTTTAGTAGGAGAGCGAGGAAATGTCGAAGCACCTTACTCGGAAAATAAGCAAGCGGGATTGTTTATGGGGCCATTTCTAATAAAAGCGAAAAATGAAGCTTTTGGTGAGAAATGGGAAGGGGAATTGAAAAACTTCCAAAATATTTTAAAACAGTTAGAACGTGCGGCTAATTCTGAAGAAACAAAAGCGAAGCGTGCGGAAGTAGAAGCGAAAATGAAAATGATAGAGGAGGTTTTATCATGAGTAAAATTCCAAACGGCCATGAAATTATTTCTTTATTTGAAAGTATGTATCCAAAGCATTTGGCGATGGAAGGAGATAAGATTGGACTGCAGATTGGAGCGCTTAATAAGCCTGTACAACACGTATTAATTGCGTTAGATGTAACGGAAGAAGTTGTGGAGGAAGCGATTCAATTAGGAGCGAATGTCATTATCGCGCATCACCCTTTAATTTTTAATCCGTTAAAAGCGATTCATACAGATAAAGCGTACGGAAGAATTATTGAAACGTGTATTAAAAATGATATTGCCATTTATGCAGCGCATACAAATGTGGATGTTGCCAAGGGCGGGGTAAATGATTTACTTGCTGAGGCGTTAGGGTTGCAAAATACAGAAGTTTTGGCACCGACATATGCAGAAGAAATGAAAAAAGTTGTTGTGTTTGTGCCAGTAACTCATGCAGAGGAAGTACGAAAAGCATTAGGAGATGCAGGAGCTGGTCATATCGGCAATTATAGCCACTGTACGTTTAATAGCGAGGGTACAGGTACGTTTGTACCTCAAGAGGGGACAAATCCTTATGTAGGGGAAACTGGACAGTTAGAGCGCGTAGAAGAAGTGCGGATCGAAACGATTATTCCAGTTTCACTACAACGAAAAGTGATTAAAGCAATGGTAACGGCACATCCATATGAAGAAATAGCGTATGATGTGTATCCACTTGATAACAAAGGCGAAACATTAGGGCTTGGGAAAATAGGATACTTAAAAGAAGAAATGACACTTGGACAGTTTGCAGAACATGTAAAGCAATCATTAGATGTAAAGGGTGCACGAGTTGTTGGGAAATTAGATGATAAAGTGCGCAAAGTAGCTGTACTTGGTGGTGATGGTAACAAATACATCAATCAAGCTAAATTTAAAGGAGCAGATGTATATGTAACAGGTGACATGTATTATCATGTTGCTCATGATGCGATGATGCTCGGTTTAAATATAGTTGACCCAGGACATAACGTTGAAAAAGTAATGAAGCAAGGTGTACAAAAGCAATTACAAGAAAAAGTGGATGCAAAGAAACTCAATGTACACATTCATGCTTCGCAATTACATACAGATCCATTTACATTCGTATAAGAAAAATAAAAACCGTTGCTCATATAGGCAACGGTTTTTATTATTGTTCTTTTTTCACTTTTACACGAGGTAATATTTTTTGTAACGGTACTTTTCGAACTCTCTCCCATGTAGCGGGATTCATTGGGTCATATTGATCTAAGAAAGCGATAACTTCTTTTGTAATTGGAGTTGGAGTAGAAGCACCTGCTGTAACAGCTACGTTTTCTACACCTTGTAGCCACTCTAATTTAATCTCACTTACGTCTGCAACGCGGTATGCTTTCGTACCAGCGATTTCTTGTGACACTTGTGCTAAACGGTTTGAGTTGTTACTTTTCGGATCACCGACAACAATTGTTAAGTCTGCAACATCAGCTTGTTTAGCGACAGCTTCTTGGCGAACTTGAGTTGCTAAACAAATTTCTTTATGGAATTCTGCTGTTGGGAATTTTTTTTGAATGTCCTCCATTAAATGTTGAACATCCCATTGACTCATCGTTGTTTGATTCGTTACTAAAATTTTATCTGTTGGGATTTCTAATGTTTTTAAATCATCGGCTTTTTCGATAAGGTGAACGATGTCAGGTGCAATACCAACTGCGCCTTCTGGCTCTGGATGATTTTTTTTACCGATATAAATGACATGATACCCTTCCGCTTTCTTAGCTTCGATAAGGTCATGTGTCTTGGTAACATCTGGACAAGTGGCATCGATTGTTGTTAAACCTTTTTCTTTTGCGCGTTGTTTAACTTCTGGAGAAACACCGTGTGCAGTGAAAATAACAGTACCAGAATCAATTTTATCTAAAATTTCTAAGCGACTTGGACCGTCTAATGTGATGATTCCATCTTCTTCAAAAGCGTCTGTAACATGTTTATTGTGAACAATCATACCTAAAATATAAATGGGTCTCGGCAATGATTTATCTAATGCGGCGTTACGTGCAATTACCATTGCATCGACAACACCGTAGCAATAACCACGAGGGGAAATTTTAACAATTTTCATATGAGTAATCCTCTCCTTCTAAACAAGGGATACTTTTGTGCATAGTCTTTTACATTATAAAGGAGGAGTGGATAGAAAACAAAGGATTGTTACACATATAGTTTTGGTTTTGTTGCTGTTTTTTGAACAGGCTCCTCTCGTAATTCTTTTTCTATGACTGGCTCAATCACTATTTTTTTTCTTTTTCTTTTTTTTTGTGGAGGAGGTGGAGTTGCTACCTCAACCTTTTCTGTTATGTCTTCAGCCTGATTTTTAGTTGAATCTTCTTCCGTACTTTTTCCAGAGGTGAGGATTTTAACAATGCTTGGTAGGTTACGCATAATAGGGCCGTACTGTTCGACGACAGGGCTTACAGATTGAACGACTTGGGATACTTTTTCTATATTGTTTATCATATTAGTTGGATTCGAAATTAAATTCGCAAAAAAACTGCCGATGCCGCTACTGGATGCTGCTGTAGTTGTTGCACCGCTGCGCGTTTCGTTTGATTCGTACATTTGAGGGGGAATCATTTGCTCTGGATGCTGCTGCATGTATGGTTGATATTGCTGTGAGTACTGCTGTGGGTATTGCTGTTGGTATTGGGGTTGATATTGTTGCCGATATTGAGGTGGCGGTTGCTGGTGCTGGTGCATCATTGGTGGCGGTCCTTCCATTTGTCGATAAGGCGGAACCATTTGCATATAAGGTTCGGTTGGATCGTGTTTTTTAAAGAGTTTAGCAAGGAACCCTTTCTTTTTTTGTGCCATCGGTGGTAGTTGTGGAATTGGATATGGTGTATAAGGTTGCTGCCCTTGATTTGGATACATTTGTCTTGTGGGGGATTTTGGAAACATGTGAGAAATCCTCCTTTCTTCAGTTAGGTATATACACATACAATATGCAATAAGGGGGAAGAAGGTTAGTTTTTGAAGGGAAAACCTAAACTAAAGATGGATTTTACTTGTAGATTTCGATATAATGTAGACTTGACTGATTTGTGCGCGCAGTAGAAATTTAGAAAGAAGGTGTAACTTATGACACAACAAACTTTTACACAGTATGATTTTAAACCATTTTTAATAGATGCAGTTCGTGAACTACGCTTTACAGAGCCGACAGGAATTCAGCAGAAAATTTTCCCGGTCGTGAAAAAAGGTGTAAGTGTAATTGGACAATCCCAAACAGGTTCTGGGAAAACACATGCATACTTACTTCCTACATTGAACAGAATTAATGCAAGCCGTGAAGAAGTACAACTTGTTATTACAGCACCTACTCGTGAGTTAGCACAACAAATTTACGAAGAGATTGTGAAATTAACAAAATTCTGTGCGGAAGATCAAATGATTACAGCGCGTTGTTTAATTGGTGGAACTGATAAACAACGTTCAATTGAAAAATTGAAAAAACAACCTCATATCGTAGTCGGGACACCAGGACGTATTAAAGACTTAGTAGAAGAACAAGCATTATTTGTTCATAAAGCAAATACAATTATTGTCGATGAAGCTGACTTAATGCTTGATATGGGATTCATTCACGATGTAGATAAAATTGCAGCACGCATGCCTAAAAACTTGCAAATGCTAGTTTTCTCTGCAACAATTCCTCAAAAACTAAAACCGTTTCTGAAGAAATATATGGAGAATCCAGAGCATATTCATATCAATCCAAAACAAGTTGCAGCTGGAAACATTGAACACTATTTAGTGCCTTCTAAACATCGTAATAAAATTGATTTAGTGAATAAAATGCTACTTCAATTTAAACCGTATTTAGCAGTTGTTTTCACGAATACGAAAAAGATGGCAGATCAAGTTGCTGATGGATTAATGGAACGCGGCTTAAAAGTTGGACGAATTCACGGGGATTTATCACCACGTGATCGTAAAAAAATGATGAAACAAATTCGTGACCTTGAATTCCAATATATTGTTGCGACTGATTTAGCAGCACGTGGTATTGATATTGAAGGAATTAGCCATGTTATTAACTATGAGCTACCATCAGATTTAGATTTCTTCGTTCACCGCGTTGGAAGAACAGCACGTGCGGGGCATTCTGGTATTGCAGTGACGATTTATGATCCAGCAAACGAAGAAGCGTTAGATAGCTTAGAAAAACAACGTCATATCGAGTTTAAACATGTAGATTTACGCGGAGATGAGTGGGCGGATTTAGGTGAGCGTCGTCGTCGTAAGAGCCGTAAAAAACCAAATGACGAACTTGATGTTATGGCAACGAAAGTTATTAAAAAACCGAAAAAAGTAAAACCAAACTATAAACGTAAACTTGCAACAGAACGTGACAAAGTGAAGAGAAAATATAGCAATAAAAAAAGATAAGGGGTTTCCCTTATCTTTTTTTAATCCCGCTAATTTAAATGAAGAGTATAGTTTGTTTAAATACTCATATAAATTTGTGTAGTGCGTCTTTTGTGAACAAACAATTCACTACATATTTCTACAAATTATGCTATCATTATATCTATTGTATATTGAAGAGGTGATTGTATGTTAAAGATTGGATCTCATGTTTCCATGAGTGGTAAGAACATGTTATTAGCAGCAAGTGAAGAGGCTGTTTCATACGGTGCAACAACGTTTATGATTTATACAGGTGCACCGCAAAATACACGAAGAAAACCAATTGAAGAATTGAACATAGAAGCAGGAAGAAAACATATGGAGCTGAATGGTATTGAGGAAATTATCGTCCATGCGCCGTATATTATTAATGTTGGGAATACGACGAAGCCAGAAACATTCCAATTAGGTGTAGACTTCCTTCGTATGGAAATTGAAAGGACATCGGCATTAGGTGTAGCGAAACAAATTGTTCTTCACCCAGGAGCGCACGTTGGTGCTGGAGCAGATGCTGGTATTCAACAAATTATTAAAGGGCTTAATGAAGTATTAACGCCAGAACAGACGGTTAACATTGCGTTAGAGACGATGGCAGGAAAAGGAACAGAATGTGGTCGTAGCTTTGAAGAAATTGCAAAGATCATTGATGGCGTAAAATATAATGAAAAGCTATCTGTATGTTTTGATACGTGTCATACGCACGATGCAGGATATGATATTGTAAATGACTTTGACGGTGTATTAAACGAATTTGATAAGATCGTTGGTATGGATCGTTTGCAAGTACTTCATATTAATGATAGTAAAAATGTACGCGGAGCAGGAAAAGACCGTCATGAAAACATCGGATTTGGTCACATTGGGTATAAAGCGTTGCATCACATTGTACATCATCCACAGTTAATGCATGTACCAAAAATTCTTGAAACACCGTATGTAGGGGAAGATAAAAAAGATAAGAAGCCACCATACAAATTGGAAATCGAAATGCTGAAAAACGGTACTTTTGATGAAGGGCTTCTTGAAAAAATTAAAGCGCAATAAGGAGGGGATTTCCCCTCCTTATTTTAGTAATTGCTGAAATAATGTATTTACTTGTTGGGCAGTGGCAGGGGAAGTTACTTTTGCAATCTGTTTTAAGAGCTCTAGTCGCTCGTTGTTATCGTAAATATTAATATTTTTACCTTTCATAAGTAAAACGATTTGGTCAGCTTGTGCAGTCGTAATAGAAACTTCATATTCTTTGCTATATTTTAATAACTCTTTTGTAGAAATATGATTTAATTTTTTATTAACAATTTGTTTAATGAGGTTCATCTTATTATCCTCCTTCAAGCGTTCTTCTATCGAAATATATGAGCATATAGCTTGTACATATTCGTATGGAGTTTCTTTTTTCATGAGGAAAAGAAGCGTATGTTATAATATAAGGACAAAACTACAGAAAAAAGAGTAAAGGGAGGACCTATGGAGCAAAAGCAACATCGAAAAGAAAGTGTTATTCATCTCATTTATCGTTTAGTTATGATTATTTTTGGGGCAGCATGCGCGGCGGTAGCGATTGAACTATTTTTAATGCCAAATAAAATTATTGATGGTGGAATTATTGGTATTTCTCTTATATTAGATTATCTTACTCCTAATATTTGGTGGTTAAGTTTTTCTACTTTAGTCGTTGTTCTCAATATCCCATTTATGTATTCGGGTTATAAGCAAATTGGAAAAACATTTATGTTATCTTCGGCATTTGGTATTGTAGCGTTAGCATTCATTGAGTCAACGTTACATGCGGTGCCACCGTTTACAACAGAGCCTATTTTAGCGACTGTGTTTGGTGGTCTTATTTTAGGTCTTGGTGTTGGACTTGTAATTCGTCATGGTGGATCGTTAGATGGAACTGAAATTATGGGGATTTTATTAACGAAGAAATTACCGTTCTCTGTTGGTGAATTCGTAATGTTTGTGAACTTATTTATTTTTGCATGGGCAGCATTTGTGTTTGGTGTGGAACAAGCGATGTATTCTGTTATGACGTACTATATTGCATTTAAAACGATCGATACAGTAATTCAAGGGCTAGATGAAACGAAAGCAGTTTTAATTGTATCTGATCAATATGAGGAAGTATCAAATGCGATTTTACATCGACTCGGCCGTGGAACTACAAAGCTTGTAGCAAAAGGTGGTTACACAGATAAAGAAAAAGAAGTTATTTATGCAGTTGTAACGCGTCTAGAAGTGACGAAGTTAAAGTCAATTGTGCATGAAATTGATGAAAATGCGTTTGTTACGATTATGAGCACGCAAGAGACAAATGGTGGTAAGTTTAAATCGGCTATTCACTAAACGTATATAGGAATATTTTTCGAAAGCAGAGAATTTTTCTCTGCTTTTTGTTATAATAATAAGGTTTCTTGAAAAAATAGATATATTTTAGGCAGATTGGTTTACAACTATAATAAGCTGTACTATAATTCAAATAGATATAAATCGGAATCATTCTGAATTAAAATAGGTGAGATGCTATGAATAATATATTAGAGATTGAAGGTTTAACATTCCGATACGAAGATCGGAATGTGTTAGAAAATATTAATTTGCAAGTTCCGAAGGGAGCTTTTTTAGGTTTAGTGGGACCGAATGGTTCAGGTAAATCAACTTTACTTAAGTGTTTATTAGGCGTTTTAAAGCCAAAAGAAGGAAGCATTCGTGTGTTTGGCGTTGATAGTAAGAAGTTTAAGGAATGGAATAAAGTTGGTTATGTATCCCAAAAAGCAAATAGTTTCAATTCTGGTTTTCCAGCAACTGTTTCTGAAGTTGTGTCAATGGGACTTGTTTCGAAAAAAGGGCTTTTTCGCTTTTTCACAAAAGAGGATAAGAAAAAGGTAGAAAAAGCAATTGCTGATGTAGGGATGAGTGAGTTTCAAGGTCGTAATATTGGAGAGCTTTCTGGTGGACAGCAACAGCGTGTATTTATTGCTCGTGCGCTCGTTAGTGATCCTGAATTGCTTATTTTAGACGAGCCTACTGTTGGAATCGATGTAAAAAATGTGGAAAGTTTTTACGAAATATTAGAGGATTTAAACAAAAGGTTGGGAATCACATTAATTCTTGTTACTCATGATATGGGAGCTGTTACCGAAAAAGTAACACATGTTGCATGTCTAAACCAACATCTACATTTCCATGGAAATGTAGAGAAGTTCCGAGAGTTAGAAGATGCAGAAATGTCCGTCTTATATGGGCATCATGTTCATCGTTTAGAACACGAGCATGAGCATCACGGGAGGATATAATGATACAAGATTTTTTACAATATGACTTTTTACGTAATTCTTTATACGCAGGTATTTTAATTGGACTTGTTGCACCGCTAATAGGTGTGTTTGTTGTTATTCGTCGTTTATCTCTTATTGCGGATGCATTAAGTCACGTGACGTTATCAGGTATTGCAGCAAGTTTATTACTTGAAAAAACCATTTTTACAGGTGGATTTTTAAACCCCTTATATATGGGGATGGTTTTTTCAATTGGTGGAGCGCTATTAATCGAAAAGTTAAGAACTGTATATAAGCACTATCAAGAATTAGCAATTCCGATTATCCTTTCGGCAGGGATGGGAGTTGGAGTTATTTTCATTTCACTTGCAAATGGATTTAACACAGACTTATTTAGTTATTTATTTGGTAGTGTCAGTGCTGTAACAAGTACGGATTTAATTATTATTGGGATTGTAGCAATTGTTGTTGTTGCGACAATTATTTTATTATATAAAGAGCTGTTTCTACTATCATTTGATGAGGAATACGCAGTATCAACTGGTTTAAGAGCGAAATGGATTCACTTTATTTTCATTATATTAGTTGCTCTTGTCATTGCAGTATCAATGCGTGTAGTAGGGGTTCTTCTCGTATCATCATTAATGACGTTACCAGTTGCAGCAAGTATTCGTATTGCTAAAGGATTTAAACAAACAATTTTCTTTTCCATTTTATTTGGTGAAATTGCGGTAATTGGTGGAATGTTTGCTTCGTATCAACTTGATCTAGCACCAGGTGGTACAATTGTTATGATAGCAGTTCTTATTTTAATCGGTGCGATTTTATGGAAGAAGAAAAAAACTGCATAAAGTAGGGATAGGTATGAATCTAACAGAAGCTTTACGCCTAATGAAAGAAAAAGGATACAAACATACTGGAAAAAGAGAAGAGATGCTCAGATTATTTGCAGCACATAATCGTTATTTAACTGCGAAAGACGTTTTAGAGCATATGAAAGACGATTATCCAGGGCTTAGTTTTGATACGATTTATCGTAACTTAACAGTTTTTGCTGAGATTGGTGTTTTAGAACAAACGGAATTAAATGGTGAAAAACATTTTCGTTTTACTTGTTCTATTATGGAACATCATCATCATTTTATTTGTTTGGATTGTGGGGGGACGAAAGAGATTACTTCCTGCCCAATGGATTTTATGAATAAAGATTTTACTGGTTATGAAGTAACGGGTCATAAGTTTGAAATATATGGTCGTTGTCCAAAATGTGCAAAGTAAAAGCTCGTCGGTTATATAACTGACGAGCTTTTTTACGTAGAAAAGAAGGTTGCTCACAAATATTGTGGCAACCTTCTTTTTATTGTTCTTGTGTCTCTTTTTCTTTTTCTCGTTCAGCAGCCATTTCAGCAGCAATTACGTCGATTTCTTTTTTCAGTTCTTCTACCATTGTTTCTTCTGGTACTTTACGAACGACTTGCCCTTTACGGAATAATAATCCCTCTCCACGTGCACCGGCAATACCGATATCAGCTTCACGAGCTTCACCAGGACCATTTACAGCGCAACCAAGTACTGCAACTTTAATTGGTACTTGAAGTGTAGAGATGTATTCTTCTACTTCGTTAGCGATGCTAATTAAATCGATTTCAATACGACCACAAGTTGGACAAGAGATAAGTGTTGCTGCGTTAGACGCAAGACCGAATGATTTTAATAGTTCACGAGCAACTTTTACTTCTTCAACTGGATCAGCACTTAATGAAATACGCAGTGTATTTCCGATGCCTTTACTTAAGATTGCTCCAAGACCAGCGGCACTTTTTACAGTTCCAGCAAACAATGTTCCGGATTCTGTAATACCTAAATGTAATGGGTAATCAAAAGCGCGAGCAGCTTTCTCGTATGCTTCGATTGCTAAGTTAACATCAGAGGCTTTCATAGATACGATAATATCGTGGAAATCTAAGTCCTCTAAAATTTTAATATGATGTAGCGCACTCTCAACCATACCATCAGCAGTTGGGTATCCATACTTTTCTAAAATGTGACGCTCTAATGAACCAGCGTTTACACCGATACGGATTGGAATACCGCGCTCTTTTGCTGCATTTACAACAGCTTCTACTTTATGGCGACGACCAATATTCCCTGGATTGATACGTACTTTATCAATGCCACCTTCGATTGCTTTTAAAGCAAGGCGATAATCAAAATGAATATCAGCAACAAGTGGAATGTTGATTTGTTTTTTTATATCAGCAATAGCATTAGCTGCGCGTTCATCTGGAACGGCAACACGGACGACTTGACAGCCAGCTTCTTCTAAACGCTTGATTTCGGCAACTGTTGCTTCAACATCATGTGTTTTTGTTGTTGTCATACTTTGTATAATTAATTCATTATTACCGCCAATTGTTAAATTACCGACTTTAACTGGACGTGTTTTTGTACGATGAGTCATTTCATTCACGAATAGATCGCTCTCCTTATAAAAGAAGTTTCTTATTTAGTCCCTCATATCAATGATAGTATACGTGATATAGGGCTATAGAAACCGAAGTACTCGGTTTCACTTTTACTATTGTATCAGCGCCTTTATGTAATTGACAAGGATTAAGTGATAGCTTATTGATATAACGGGAATTTATAAGACTTTCCAATTTGTATTTTTGTAGCAGATGTACTTTTGTTTAATTGTTTAAAGTCGTCAATGACTTTTTCTATGGAAGGAATTTTTTTCTTGTTAATTTGTTCTGTAATAGAAAGAACTGTCTCACCAGTTTTTACTTCAATTGTTTTATAAGATACATCCGTTTCTTTTTCTGTTTTGTTCTCTTTATTTTGTTGGTTGTCTGTATTTTCTTTTTTAATCGTTTGGGCAGCAGTTGTTTTTTTATATGAACTTAACATCGGTAAAGTACCGATTTTTATATCGTAATAAAATATATAACCGAGAACAAGCACGAATAGGAATATACCTAACCTCTTCATATTCTTCACTCCTTTGCTAGGAATATATGCTTGTCCAAAAAAAAAATGCCTATTTAGGCATTTTTTTCGTTCTTATTTTTCTTTCGGTCTTGGAACTTCTTTAATTGTTAAGTACAGAACGATTAAAGCAACAGCGATATAAATGAACGTTGCCCCAGGTACGACGATTTTGAATAAGTCCATAATCATGAAGAAAATGGTTGGGATTGTGTAACTGTACGCAGTCAGTGTCCAAACTTGTTTATAGGATAATTTACGTTGACCGCTCATGGCAGAACCGATGAAGGCCAGTAAAGTTACTCCTACAAAAGTGATAAATAGTTGGAATAGGTACACTAAAAATCCGATGACAAATAGTAAAATTGGGTAAATATTATCGAATAAAGAAATGAATTCTTGTAGATCTTTTTTCTCAAGAGATGCACCTAACAAATCGTTATAAGAATACGTTTGTGTTTGACCATTTCCCATAGAGACTACTTTATCTTTTAAAACAAATAAACCTGTTTTATTTTGATATTTTTCTAGGTCTGTTGAATTTGGATCAAATACGAAAAGTGCATTTCCTTCTTCTTTTTCAATAGGTTGATCAATATCGGCTTTTAGTTCGCCATTTTCAATTTTAAAATCAGGTAAATCTTTATCGATGACTTGATTTACCATGTTTACACTATCTTGGATAAAGCTACCGTACAAGAAAGTTCTTGGAATAGTAGTAATTAAGCAAAGTAGCATAATATACAAAATGGTTTTACCGATTTTTTGAAAACGGAATAGCGCCATATCTTTAGGCGAGTATATGCTTTTTACGAATTGGGTAAATATGGACATAGATTCACTTCCTTTATGTATGTATAGAATCATTGTAACGTAGGAATCTAGAGAATCTCAAGATATATTATATTTACATATAGTGGAGATAACTAAATTTCTTTTTATTAACTTTCTTCTTTTAAATGAGAAAAATACAATTGACACTTTTCTTTTCTATATGGTAAATTTATCTTACATTTCTTAAACGATATATCCGATAGGAATTCCTTTATTTGATATGTTGTTACATACATAATTGTGGACCCTTAGCTCAGCTGGTTAGAGCAGACGGCTCATAACCGTCCGGTCGTAGGTTCGAGTCCTACAGGGTCCATATCCATTTCGCATGTTTATATGTTAGCAGGAAGCTTCCTTGTAGAAGGAAGCTTTTTTTACGGAATATATGAGCATTTTAATTGAAAAGAAGTGGGAATTTTGCTACTTTAATGATAGCAAGACAATGTGATTTATTTGTTTGCACCCTATGGCAATTAGGGTAGAATGAAGTTGTATGTCACTTAAGTGGCAATACATAAACTGGGAGGAATATAACAATGGCAAAACACGAATTACCAAATTTACCTTATGCGTATGATGCTTTAGAGCCTCACTTTGACAAAGAAACAATGAACATCCATCATACAAAACATCACAACACTTACATTACAAACTTAAACGCTGCTTTAGAAGGTCATGCAGAATTAGCTGACAAAAGTGTAGAAGAATTAGTTGCAAACTTAAACGAAGTACCAGAAGCAATCCGTACAGCAGTACGTAACAATGGTGGCGGACATGCTAACCATACATTCTTCTGGACAATCCTATCTCCAAACGGCGGAGGACAACCTGTAGGTGAACTTGCAACTGCAATTGAAGCAAAATTCGGTAGCTTCGATGCATTCAAAGAAGAATTCGCAAAAGCTGGCGCAACTCGCTTCGGTTCTGGTTGGGCTTGGTTAGTAGTAAACAATGGTGAGCTAGAAGTAACAAGCACTCCAAACCAAGATTCTCCTTTAACTGAAGGTAAAACGCCAGTTATCGGTTTAGATGTTTGGGAGCATGCTTACTACTTAAACTACCAAAACCGTCGTCCAGACTACATCGGTGCATTCTGGAACGTTGTAGATTGGAACGCTGCTGAAAAACGTTACCAAGAAGCAAAATAATTGTAATAAATATAGAAAAAAGCTAGGGGAGAACCCCTAGCTTTTTTCTATGCTTTCCTTTTACATAATTGGGCTTGTCTTTGGAAGACTAGAACATGAAGTAAAGGAGAGTTGTGTATGAAGTGGAAACATATAATTGGTGACGTTGAAGTGAATCGGGATTTAGTGTTATTGCTCCTTATAGGAGGTTTATACACGCTCGCAATTTCTTTATCGAATACGTTTGTAAATATTTATTTATGGAAACAAACACAAAATTATGTGAATCTTGGCTTGTATAATTTGGCCAGCGTTATATTACAGCCTCTCACATTTCTTGTAGGGGGAAAATTAGCGAAACGTATCGATCGCTCGATTTTATTACGAATAGGAGTAGGAACGCTCGCAATTTTTTTTATTGTTGTCTTAGTAGCGGGGAAAAGTGCTTCTCAGTATATTTTATTAATGGGGGCTCTTTTAGGAGTAGGATACGGTTTTTACTGGTTGGCTTTTAACTTATTGACATTTGAAATTACAGAACCAGAAACAAGAGATTTCTTTAATGGGTTTCTTGGACTTCTTACATCCTTCTCTGGGATGATCGGACCAATAGCAGCAGGATACACAATTTCACGTATGGAGAAATGGAGTGGTTATACTGTTATATTCTTTCTTTCATTAGTTCTATTTGCAATTGCTGTCGTCTTAAGCTTCTTTTTATCTAAAAGAGAATGTGAAGGGCGTTATGAAATCGTGCAAGTATTGAAAGAACGACGGATTGATAAAAACTGGGGAAAGATTACACGAGCTCATTTTTTCCAAGGATTGAGAGAAGGAACGTTTATTTTTGTCATTTCAGTATATGTTTATTTAGCAACTAATAGTGAGTTCGCATTAGGGAAATATAGTTTAGTGAACTCTGCTGTATCCTTTGTATGTTATTACTTAGTTGCTCGTATGTTAAAGAAGGAGTGGCGAAAAAAAGCAATTTTACTTGGAGGCATTATTTTATATGCTGTCGTCTTTTTAGTTATTTTCAATGTTACATACACGAAATTACTTATTTATGCGGCATGTATTGCGATTGCATATCCTATTTTACTTGTTCCGTATGGATCAATGACATATGACGTAATTGGTAGAGCGAAAAATGCGAGAGAATGGCGTGTGGAATATGTCGTTGTTCGGGAGCTGTGGTTAAACGCCGGAAGAATCTGTTCCATTTTAAGTTTTTTATGTGCTGTACTATTCTTTCCACCTGAAAAAAGTTTACCTTACTTATTATGTATTTTAGGTGCTGGACATTTTCTTATTTATTTTGCAGTTAAAAATGTCAAATATGATGAGGGAAATGCGAGTAAAACAAGTGTTGTAACGCAAGGAAACGCGCAAAACCAAACTGAACCAGAAGGTTAACTTCTCGTTTGTTTTATGCTAGAATAGAAAAAGATGTAAGACAGCAGTGAGGACACCTGTATGAAGGTGTCCCTTTCACATTACATAGCTGTTGGTAGAGGGGGTTTGTATGAGCAAGAAGCAGAAGCAAAATAAGAAAAAGACCCACGTTCCTTTTCGGTTAAACGTGCTGTTTTTCTGCGTGTTTTTAATGTTCTCCGCGGTTATTGTAAGGCTCGGATATGTACAAATTGTTCGCGGTGAAGAATATAAGAATGAAGTGGAGAAGAAAGAAAACTCAACGATAAGTAATCCTGTACCGCGTGGGAAAATATTTGACCGTTATGGGCGACCTGTAGTAGATAATGCAGCCATTCGTACTATTACATTTACAAAAATGAAAGGATCAACTGCAGAGGATCGCTTAGAAACAGCGAAAAAGCTAGCAGATTTGATTGAAGTACCGACAGATAAATTAACAGATCGCGATAAAAAAGATTATTGGCTTGCTATGCATAAAGAGGAAGCTAAAGAAAAAATTACGAATAAAGATCGTCAAGAGTTTAAAGATAAAAAAATTGATGATAAAGAATTAGACGAGCGTCAGCGCAGTCGTGTAACAGAAGAAGAGATTAATCAATTATCCGCAAAAGATCTAGAAATACTAGCGATTAAGAGTAAGATGGATGGCGGATATGCAATGACACCTCAAGTTATTAAAAAGGATGCTACAGAAAAGGAATATTCGATTATTAGTGAAAACCTAGCAGCATTACCAGGTGTAGATACAAATGTTGATTGGGATCGAAAATATACGTACGATGATTTATTCCGAAGTGTACTTGGTGGGGTGTCGACATCTGATGAAGGCTTACCGAGAGAAAGACTAGATTACTATCTTGTCCGTGATTATAATCGGAATGATCGAGTAGGCAAAAGTTATCTTGAACAACAGTATGAAGATAGCCTGCACGGTACGAAAGCAGAAGTTAGAAATGTTACAGATAAAAACGGTAATATTTTAGAAACGATTAATGTATCAAAAGGGCAAAGTGGTAATGACCTGAACTTAACAATTGATATGGAATTACAAAAGCGTGTGGAAGATATTCTTGCGAAGAATTTAATGAGATTTAAAGGAAGCGAACCTCTTTTAGATCGCGCATTCGTTGTAATGATGAATCCGAAAAATGGTGAAGTTTTATCCATGGCTGGGAAACAATTAGTTAATGAAGATGGTCAAACGAAAGTAAATGACTTTGCATTAGGTACCATGACAAGTTCTTATCCGATGGGGTCAACTGTAAAAGGTGCAACAGTACTTACTGGATATCAAACTGGTGCGATTCAACCAGGGGCAGTACAATTGGATGAACCAATTAAATTAAAAGGTACACCTACGAAGTCGTCTTGGAAAACGATGGGATATATTAATGACCTTACAGCTTTAAAAATGTCTTCTAACGTTTATATGTTTAAAACAGCGATGAATATCGCTGGTGTTCAATATGTGAGAGGTGGTACATTAGATATACCTCAAAAAGCATTTGATACGATGCGTTATTATTTCGGACAGTTTGGACTTGGTGTAAAAACAGGAATTGATTTACCGAATGAATCTGCTGGTCAGATGGGTAGAAGTAGTCAACCAGGTTTCTTACTAGATTTATCAATTGGACAGTATGATACGTATACACCGCTTCAATTAGCGCAATATATTTCGACGATTGCCAATGGCGGATATCGTATGCAACCACAAGTTGTAAAAGAAATTCGTCAACCGGCAGTGAAACCAGATGAGGTTGGGAAAGTTGTTCAATCTATGGAACCGAAAGTATTAAATCGTGTTGATATGCCAGAATCGCAAATTAAACGTGTTCAAGAAGGATTTAGACAAGTGTATAATGATTCAGGTGGTACAGCTACCAAATACTTTACAGGTGCAAAATATAAAGCGGCAGGGAAGACAGGTACCGCGCAAACTGTGTATGGCGGAGATAAAGAGATTGGTAGAAAAGCAAACGGTGAACGTGTGGAAACATATAACTTAACATTAGTAGGTTATGCGCCACTTGAAGATCCAGAAGTAGCATTCTCTGTTGTTGTTCCCTGGGTACATGATGATAAGACTGGTATTAATGGATATATTGGTCGTGAAATTATGGACGCTTACTTTGATTTGAAAAACCAAGAAGTAAATGGTGAAGCTCCAAAAGATGACAAAAACAATAAAAATAAAGATCAAGATGATGAATAAAAAAAAATTTAAAAAGCACACTATCTGAAAAGATAGTGTGCTTTTTTTTATGGTTTATGCATATCGTGTAATAAATGTGGACAAGTATACAATATTGAAAAAACACGCGTCCATATAAATAATACTTGTATATGATGGGATAGGGGATAACGGTTTTATAGGGAAATCATCAGAGAAAATGAATAACTACTACCGATTAAAATTGTATCGTATGTTGATTTTTGTGGAACTTTACAAAACTTTTACAAACAATTAAAACCGAATTAATAGTTTAGCAGTATTCTTATATCTGTAATCCTGTTATTTCCGGTTACTTCTAGGAGGAAGAACACGTGAAATGGATGCGTACACCGATTATAATTTTCGTACTATCGATATGGTTCCTCTGTTTTGAAATGTCTACTGCATTTGCTTTAAATGATATGGGAGAAGTGAGAGTTGATGGATCCTCAACGGTTTTTCCTATTATAGAAGCAGTAGCGGAGGAATATACAAAGGTGCATCCAGACGTGAAAATTTCCATCAGTGTTTCTGGAACTGGAGGAGGATTTAATCGTTTTAGTAAAGGAGAAGTAGATATAAATAATGCTTCGAGAGTAATGAAACAAGTCGAGAAAAATGAGATGAAGAAAAACTCTATTCAGTTCACACCTTTTGAGGTCGCTAACGATGGTCTTACAATCGTTGTGAATCGGCACAATACATGGGTAGACGATATGTCAGTAGACGAGTTACGTTTACTGTGGAGTGAAAATGGAAGAGAGAAGCGATGGTCACAAATTCATTCAACATGGCCACGTGAACAAGTGAAGTTTTATGCACCAGGCGTAGACTCTGGTACTTATGATTATTTTCAAAATGTCATCTTACAAAATCATCGCATTGTAAAAAAGGTCTCTTTGTCTGAAGATGATCAAGTTATTATGCAAGGGGTAATGAATGATAAACATGCCATTGCTTTTGTAGGATATGCTTATTATATGGCTAATCGAGATAAGGTGAAAGCAATAAAAGTGAATGGTGTATTTCCGACGAAAGAGACCATTCAGTCAGGTAAGTATAAGCCGTTATCTAGGCCGCTACTTACTTATGTGAATAATGCATCTATCCGAAATAAAATGAATGTAGCAAACTATGTTGAGTTTATGATTCAGCATGTTGGTAACCTCGCTGAAGAGGTCGGGTATGTAAAATTACGAAAAGAAAAATACAATGAACAGCTGCGTATGTTAACAGAAATAAAAAGGTAATGTCAGGGTGGAAAGGGGTTTTCATCTTTGGCTCATAATGACAAAAGTCAAATTACATTTTCTGTACAACATTTGATTGAAAGAAATACAAAACAAAGAAAAAAAACGCAGCGAATCAATCGAATAATGCCTTTGTTACTAAAAATAATTGCTAGCGTTTCTATTGCTACGACACTTGGAATTGTTTTTACGCTCTCTAATGAAACAATCATGTTTTTTCAAAAAATATCATTGTACTCCTTTTTGACGGAGAAAGAATGGTTACCGTTTTTTGAAAATCCTAAATTCGGTATATTACCACTTATATGTGGAACGTTCCTTGTAACAGCAATCGCTATGTTTGTAGCAATTCCTATTGGTTTAGCGTGTGCCGTATTTTTAAGCGAATATGCTTCAAATAGTGCACGGAAAATATTAAAGCCGATGTTAGAGCTATTAGCAGGTATCCCGACAATTGTATATGGTTTTTTTGCATTAACAATTGTTACGCCGTTTTTACAAAGGGTTATACCAGATTTACAATTTTTTAATGCGATTAGCCCAGGAATCGTTATCGGATTTATGATGATGCCTACAGTTGCATCTTTATCTGAAGACGCGATGAGAGCTGTGGCGAAAGGGACGAAAGAAGCTTCATTAGCACTCGGAGCGACGCGGTTTGAAATGGTAAAACAAGTGGTGTTTCCGTCCGCTTTTACAGGGATTATGGCAGCAATTATATTAGCGGCTTCGCGTGCAATTGGTGAAACGATGATTGTTGTAATTGCGGCAGGATCCACACCAAATGTATCGCTTGATCCGACACATTCTATTCAAACGTTAACAGCCTATATTGTGCAAGTAAGTTTAGGTGATGCTCCGCATGGAACGATTACGTATTACAGCATGTATGCTGTAGGTGCAACATTATTTTTGTTTACTTTTATTATGAACATCATTTCGCAGTCAATTATGCGCCGTTTTAGGAGGATGACATAATATGCGGATGTTGAATCATAAAAAAATACAAAAAAACATGGCATCACGCTTTTTAAAAGATCGAATTTACAAATTGTTATTTTATATAGCGATTTTATTTTCAATCGTAATTTTGTTTGTGTTACTGTTTCAAATTGTTGAAAAAGGTATAAGCTATCTTTCAATAGATTTCTTTACAAATTTCGCTTCACGTAATCCGAAAGAAGCTGGTATTGCTGCAGCTTTGTCAGGGACAATATTATTTATGAGTATTGTTATACCTGTTTCTTTTATATTTGGAGTTGGAACAGCCCTTTATTTAGAGCAATATGCGAAGGAATCTCTATTTAAAAAAATAGTAGAGATTAATAATCAAACGTTAGCAGGAGTACCATCCGTTGTATTTGGATTGCTTGGTTTAACTATTTTTGTATATGCTCTTCATTTAGGAGAGAGTATAGTTGCAGCAGCACTGACGATGAGTTTACTCGTCTTACCAACAGTTGTTGTGGCGAGTCAAGAAGCAATCCGATCAGTACCAAGTGCATTATTAGAGGGTTCTTACGGATTAGGTGCTACGAAGTGGCAAACGATGTATCAAATTGTATTGCCATATGCTTTCCCGGGGATTATAACGGGCTGTACGTTAGCGATATCAAGAGCAATTGGAGAAGCAGCACCACTATTAGTTATTGGGGCACTTGCGTTTGCAAATTATGTTCCATTTAGTATGTTTGATAGATTTACAGTTTTACCAATTCAAATTTTTAATTGGATGAGTAGGCCACAAGAAGAATTTCAGTATGTAGCAGCAGCTGGGATGATTGTTTTGTTAGGTTTGTTGCTATTTATCAATATATTTGTTTTATGGTTACGAAATCGAAAATAAGTTGGAAGTGGATGAAAGGGGAATTCAAATGGTAGCAACAGTAGTAAATGTACAGGTGAAAAACGAAGAGAAAATCGAGACTGCGCCAAAGAAAGTAGTATTTGATACGAAAAACTTAAATTTATGGTATGGGGAAGACCATGCTTTAAAAGATATTAATTTAAGTATTCATGAGAATGAAGTTACAGCAATTATCGGTCCAAGTGGCTGTGGTAAATCAACGTACTTAAAAACGTTAAATCGCATGGTAGAGTTAGTACCGATCGTTCGAACTACAGGTGTAATTGAATATAGAGAACGCAATATATTTGATAAATCATATCCAGTTGAAGAATTAAGAACGCACGTAGGAATGGTGTTCCAAAAGCCAAATCCATTTCCAAAATCTATTTATGAGAATGTAGCATACGGTCCAAAAATCCATGGTATTCGTGATAAAAAGACATTAGATGAAATTGTTGAGAAAAGTTTACGCGGAGCAGCAATTTGGGATGAATTAAAAGATCGCTTGCACGATAATGCATACGGTTTATCTGGTGGACAGCAACAGCGTCTATGCATCGCACGTTGCTTAGCTATTGAGCCAGACGTTATTTTAATGGATGAGCCAACATCGGCACTAGATCCAATTTCAACATTAAAAGTAGAAGAATTAATTCAAGAGTTAAAGAAAGACTTTAGTATTGTTATCGTAACGCATAATATGCAACAGGCAGCGCGTATTTCAGACAAAACCGCTTTCTTCTTAAGCGGGGAAGTTGTGGAGTATACAGATACAAACAAATTATTTACGACGCCTTCAGATAAGCGTACAGAAGATTATATTACAGGTCGCTTTGGTTGATATCGTTGCAAAGCTAAGAGAAAATGCCCTCTTAACAGAGGGCATTTCTTATTTTGGGATCTTCTATCTTAAGGTTTATTACAGGCGTAAGAGGTTATGTAGGAGGTTTATCCCGCTATTTTCGGACAATAAGACCCCCACTTCAAAATTCAGCGAAAGTAAAGAAGTTAGGTGGGGATCGGGCTGTCAGTAAAAGCCCGATTGATGAGGGCTGATTAAAGCTTCACTTTATATATATTGGCACATAGTATTGAGGGGGAAGAAAAAATGGTAAGAGAACAGTTTCAAGGTGATTTAAAAGTGTTACAGCAAAAGGTGATTGAGCTTGGCGAATTAGCAAATGCGGCTTTATTGATTGCTATGGAAGGTCTGCATACAAGGGATGTAGAGAAAGCGTTAGAGGTCATTGATGGCGATTACCGCATGGATAATTTAGAAGAGGAAATAAACGATCTTGCGCTTATGCTTATTACGAAGCAGCAACCTGTAGCAAGTGACTTAAGAAGGATCTTTATTTCAATTAAAACAGCGACAGATTTAGAGCGTATTGCAGATCATGCTGTTAATATTGCAAAGGCTACAATTCGTCTTGGGGAAAAAGAAGTGGCTGTTAGTTTGCACAACCTGGATGAAATGTTTGCGGTTGCAAATAAGATGTTGCATTTAGCGTTAGAAGCATATGAACAAGAAAATTTAACTTTCGCGAAACAAATTGCTGAAATGGATGATTCCGTTGATGAAATATATGGAAAAGCAATTCGTGAGTTTATATCTTCAGTTCCGGAACAACCAGAAGCAATTACGCAAATTACACAATTATCATTTGTGGCGAGATATATTGAGCGTGTAGCAGACCATATTACAAATATTGCTGAAAATGTCTTTTATTTAGTAAAAGGAAAGCATTATTTATTGAATGAGTAGGAATGAAAGTAGGTGATGAGAAATCACCTGCTTTTTTTAGTCAAAACATGACAAAAAAAGCTCGTTGTTTCCTTGAGTTTATGATGATAAGATGTATCATAATGTAATGGGAAAATTAGTATATATGTTGTTCGTTAATAAGTATTATTTATCAATTAATAGTAAGCGTTTTCTTTTTGTTTTAAACGTACGTTTTTATAGGTGGGAAATTTAATTATAGGGTCTTTTAAATGAGGATTCGTTTAACTAATCAAGTTTATGCTGCTAGTTCATGTGGGATAGAGAATATACATATGGTATATGGAGCTACTGAACATTATATAAGTGGAGGCTGAAGTATATGAAGGGGGTTATTTTAGCTGGAGGAAAAGGAAGACGCCTTAGACCATTAACATGTAATACTCCAAAGCCGATGTTACCATTATTAGAAAAACCAGTTTTAGAATACAATATTGAGTTATTACGCCAGCATGGTATTCGTGAAATTGCAATTACTGTTCAATATATGAGTACGACGATTAAGCGATATTTTGGTGATGGTAGTAAATGGGGAGTTAACTTGTATTATTTTGAAGACTCTCCTCCGCTTGGTACAGCAGGGAGTATTAAACAAGCAGAACAATTTTTAGATGAAACATTTGTTGTAATAAGCGGGGATGCATTAACTGACTTTCAATTATCAGAAGGAATTAGGTTTCATGAACAAAAGAAAAGAATGGTAACAATGTTTGTGAAAGAAGTAGAAAATCCACTCTCATTTGGATTGGTTGTAATGAATAAAGACCAGGAGGTTACACGATATATAGAAAAGCCGGGCTGGAATGAGGTAGTATCTAATGTTGTGAATACAGGCATATATATTATGGAGCCAGAAATCTTTTCTTACATACCGCCTAGGCAATTTTTTGATTTCAGTCATGATGTGTTTCCGTTATTGGCAAACAAAAATGTGTTATTCGCATATTTGTCAGAAGGCTATTGGTTAGATATCGGCACATTTAATCAATATCGACAAGCGCAATTTGATTTGTTAACGAAAAAGTTACAAGTATCTATTCCTTATACGGAAGTATTACCGATGGTATGGATGGGAGAAGGGGTGACGATTGGGAAAGGGACGAAAATTCATGGCCCCTCTTTTATTGGAGAAGGAGCAAAGATTGGTACAGGAGCTGTAATTGAGCCATATTCTATTATTGGGAAAAATAGTATCGTTTCAAGTTATTCTCATCTTCAAAAAAGTATTGTTTTTGCAAATGCCCACATTGGGAAGTATTGTGAACTATTAGAAACGACAATAGGAGAGCGTACAATGGTTGAAGATGACGTTACACTGTTTCAAAAAAGCGTTGTAGCGGATCACTGTCATATCGGGAGAAGTACGGTAATTAAGCAAAAAGGAAAACTATGGCCTTATAAGGCGATTGATAGTCATTCGATAGTAGGAGCGGCTGGTATTCAAGAGAGTGAAATGAGTGCAGGGTGGTTACAAAAAAGCCGCATTGTAGGAAGAGGGAATGTTGAAATTACTCCCCAGTTTATCGTGAAGATTGCGATGGCGTATGGCTCCCTATTCACAAAAGGGGAAAGTATATTAATTGGAAGTCAAGAAAATATAGAAACAACCTCTTATAAAAATTTATTTTTACATGCTATTCATGGTATAGGGATTCATACGATGGAATGTAAAGAAATGAACGAGTCACTTTTTCAATATAGTGTTCATCATTTGCAATGTGCAGGTGGGGTTTTCATCCAAGTGGAAAATGAGAATGAGATCGTTATAAAGTTGTATGGTCAAGCTGGCATGCCGTTAACGTATAAGCAGCAAAAAGAGATAGAACAAGTATATATGTCCGAATTGTTTTATTACGTGCATGAGAAAGAGATGGGGCGAAATAAGCTGGTTCATATTTCTATGAATGAGTATATAGAAGTTATATTGGGGCATATTGATATCGAGAAAATACAGATGCAGAAGTTTCATCTTCTTATTAATAAGAGAAATGATACGTTGCAACATTTACTTATGCTCTTTCTACAAAGACTTGGTTGTACAGTTACATGGATTTATGCAAGCGAACAAAAAGATCATGTGAAAGCTTTGATGAAATCAAGTAAAGCGAATATGGCTCTTATGTTTTCTGAGCAAGGAAATCATTTCGAGTTATACGATAAACATAGTAATATTTACCAGGGTACAGATTTGGAAGAGGTAGATATTCCAGATTTCTTACTCGAATCTACAGGAAATATTTACCCAATGTCTTTGAAATTAGGAGAATGTTATCTTCTGTTTTATACGCAGGATGAAAGGAAGTCGTTTCAAGTAAGGTGGAAGCGAGATATTTTATATCGGATTGGAAAATTATTTGAGCTAATAGCATTGCAAGGAAAAACGTTTCTCAGCATAGTAGAGCAATCACCTCCGCTCTATTTACTTTATGATGAAGTGGTATGTTCATGGAATGAAAAAGGGAAAATTATGAGGAAATTATTGGATGATATTGAAAGGAAGGGAGAAGGTATATTTGAAGGAGTACAGTTCAAATATACTGAAAAAGAGTGGTCTTATATCGTTTCTGACACAAAACAACCAAAATTTTTAGTGTATTCACATGCTAGAAACCCAGTAATAGCAAGGGAAAACATGAAAAATCTTATAGAAAAAATTAGACAATATCAAAAGGTGTAGAATTTTTATTTTAAAAGTGGTATTATAGTATAGTCTGATTTAAGTTATTAGTACTGGAGGGAAATAAGAATGCGTGTGAATATTACTCTAGCATGTACAGAATGCGGAGATCGTAACTATATCTCAAAGAAAAATAAACGTAACAACGCTGAGCGTATCGAGCTTAAAAAGTATTGCAAGCGTGACAAGAAGTCTACGTTACACCGTGAAACAAAGTAAACAGTAGGAATATTTTCCTACTGTTTCTTTTTTTATTCGATTCCTATGTTAAAAGTGATACACTATCATCATAGAGTAAAGTGTCACTGTAAGGAGGAGAATGTGTGAAAGAAGAGAAAGTGCGTTTGCGTAAACAAATAATAGAACACATGAATTCTTTATCAGAAGAACAGTATACAACTTTATCAGAACAGATTGCATTTTCGTTGTATGCGCAAAAAGAGTGGATTGAAGCTAAAACAATTGGAATTACTCTCTCAATGGAAAATGAAGTGAATACATATCCTATTATCGAAAAAGCTTGGGAAGAAGGAAAGAAAGTTGTAGTTCCTAAGTGTAATAAAGGAACAAGAACGATGTCTTTCCGGAAAATTAGTGATTTTGATCAATTAGAAACGGTGTATATGAATTTACGTGAACCGATTCCGGGACTTACGGAAGAAGTGAATGTGGATGAAATTGATCTTCAAATTGTGCCAGGCGTAGCTTATACAGAGCGAGGAGAGCGGATTGGATACGGCGGGGGCTATTATGATCGTTATCTCGTGCATTATAAAGGGAAAACGCTATCATTAGCATATGATTTTCAAATGGTAAAACACATTCCGGTAGAACCATTTGATAAAAATATAGAAAAAATTATTACAGAAAAAGGAACAATGCTTATAAATGAGCTTGTATAGACAAATAAAAATTGACGAGACTTTTTCTTCTTGATTATAATAAAATATGTGAACGTTTTCTTATTATAATTTTTATAGTAAGTGAGCATAGAGGGTGATGAAATGGTATCTATTTATGATATTCAGCAATTGCTAAAGAAATTTGGTACGATTATTTATACGGGAGATCGAATTGCAGATTTACAATTAATGCAAGATGAATTGCGTGAATTAAATCAATCACAGCTAATCGATCCACAAGACTATCAAACAGCTTTATTTTTATTGAAGCAAGAAATTCAAAAAGAGCTAAATAAGAATTAGATAAAGGTAGGTAAGCAACATGGAAGAGAAATGGTTAGTTGGTGTTGACCTTGGTGGTACAACGATTAAATTAGCATTTATTAATGTATACGGTGAAATTTTACATAAGTGGGAAATCCCTACAAATACAGGTGAGCAAGGAAAACATATTACACTTGATGTTGCGAAAGCAATTGATAAAAAGCTAGAAGAATTAGGCGAATTGAAGAGCAAGTTAATTGGTATTGGTATGGGAGCTCCTGGCCCTGTACATGTGGCATCTGGAATGATTTATGAAGCGGTTAATTTAGGGTGGAAAAACTATCCGCTAAAAGATTTATTAGAAGTAGAAACAGGATTACCTGTTGTTATTGATAATGATGCAAACTTAGCAGCGCTTGGTGAAATGTGGAAAGGTGCTGGTGAAGGTGCAAAAGATTTAATCTGTATGACACTTGGTACGGGCGTTGGTGGTGGTGTAATCGCCAATGGTGAGATTGTACACGGCGTGAGTGGTGCTGCTGGTGAGATTGGACATATTACAGTAGTTACAGAAAATGCTTTCCCATGTAATTGCGGGAAGTCTGGTTGCTTAGAAACAGTAGCATCTGCGACAGGTATTGTACGTGTTGCTATGCAAAAAATACAAGAGACTAATAAAGAAAGCATGTTGCGTTCTATGTTAGCTGAAGAAGGACGTATTACATCAAAAGATGTCTTTGAAGCACTTGGACAAGGTGATGAATTAGCAGGCGAAGTAGTAGAAAAAGTAGCTTCTTATTTAGGGTTAGCTGTAGCGAACCTATCTAGTACGTTGAACCCAGAGAAAATTGTTATTGGTGGAGGCGTGTCTAAAGCTGGAGATGCGCTATTAGAACCAATTCAACGCTATTTCGAGCAATACGCTTTCTCGCGTGCTGTAAAGAGCACGAAGTTAGCTATTGCAACACTTGGTAATGATGCAGGTGTTATCGGAGGAGCTTGGCTTGTAAAAAAGCACAAATACGAAGCGAAGATGATATAAGTTGTGAAATATGAAAAGAGGAAGGGGAAACCCTTCCTCTTTTTGTGTGAAATCTTGATGAAGAATAAAGTGTAAACGAATTAAGCTGTTGGTGGATACCCGTTATATAGAACAGTCATGATCGTAAACCATCCGAAAACGAGTACAGTTGCAATTGCAAAGCCGCTCGCGAAAAAGTTTTTTTCACGAAGTGTTCTAAGCGTAGCAAATACAGCTAACAGAGTGACAAGTGTAAAAATAATAACAAGGCCCATGCAATATCCTCCTCTGTCTACCCATTTCTTATTATGAGTTTTTGGAATATTTACTCTTTTATATTGTACATGTTTTAAAAATGATTGTCGAGAGAGCATCCTTTCTTTTCCTAAGAGAAAGAAATGTTGTATCATTAAAAGTAAGTTTAATAACTGGAGGAGATTTTCATATGAAATGGATACAAATGCCGTTAGGCCCATTACAAACAAATGCTTATATTTTAATGAACGATCAAAAAGAGTGCATTATCTTTGACCCTGGTCACGAAGGTGAAAAGCTCGTTACATATTTACAAGAAGAACAATTAAAACCATTGGCGGTTTTATTAACGCATGCTCACTTTGACCATATCGGTGCTGTTGATGCGGTAAGAGACGCTTTTCATATTCCTGTATACGTACATAAAGAAGAAGCAAATTGGTTAGGAGATGCAACTGTAAACGGCGCTCAAATTTTTATGATGAACCGCAGTATTACAGCAAAACCAGCGGATCATATTATTGATGCAGAAGGTACATTAACAATTGGATCATTTAATTTTGAAATTTTTGAGACGCCAGGACATTCTCCTGGAAGTATTTCTTATTATAGTAAAGAGGCGAATGCTGTGTTCTCAGGAGATGTATTGTTCCAAATGAGCATTGGAAGAACAGATTTACCTGGTGGAAGTTTTGCTGAATTAATTGGAAGTATTGAAGAGAAATTATTTGTATTACCAGATGAAACAGCGGTGTTATGTGGACATGGTCCAGAAACAAGCATTGGTTTTGAAAAAGAAAATAATCCGTTTTTACAATAAGGAGTCATTATGGGAATGGAGCTCATTTTAAGAGAATGGATGGGGAAAGAAAAGGATTATTCAATTTCATATAGTACGTATATGAACCTTGTATTATATACAGAAGATCATGGATATTATATGAAAGAACGTGAAAAGATTGGAAGACAAGGGGATTTTTTTACAAGTAGCAACGTTTCCTCTGTTTTTGCAAAAACTTTTGCTAAACTTTTTATTCGTCTTGTTGAAAATGGTGAAGTTGCTCCGAATATTTGTGAGGTTGGCGGGGGAACAGGAAAGTTTGCCTATGATGTTTTACAAGAATGGAAGCAATTATCTCCAAAAACCTTTATTGATTTAAACTATTCAATGATTGAAGTGAGCCCTTTTCATAGAAAATTACAGCAGGAGCACCTTGGCTCATTTTCTAATGTATCGTACTATACGTCTTATAGTGAAATGGGAGATTCTTTCGAGGGAATTCTTTTTTCAAATGAGTTGTTTGATGCATTTCCTGTTGAAATAATTGAGAAAAGAAATGGTATGTTGTATGAAGTACGTATTACATATACAGAGGAAGGAAAACTTTCAGAAGTATGTAGGCCGTTAGATAAAAGAATTGGTCGCTATTTATTGAAATATAATATTCATATTGCTGAAGGGCAACGTTTTGAAGTACCAATTGTGATGGAGGAGTATATAAAAGAAATTGCGAAATGGTTTCAAAAAGGTATATGTATTACAGTTGATTACGGATACACAAAAGAAGAATGGATGCATCCAGCACACCGTGAAGGAAGTTTACGAGGTTATTATCAGCATAATCTAATACGTAACCCACTAGCGTATCCAGGTGAAATGGATCTTACTACTCATATTCATTGGGACGAGCTAAAGGAGATGTTTAGTCTGCAAGGAATGAGTGCAGTATGGCATAAGAAACAATCTGAGTTTTTGTTAGCGGCAGGAATATTAGAACAGCTTACGAATCATCAAGATACAAATCCTTTTTCTGAAACGCAAAAACAAAATCGAGCAGTTCGTTCTATGATTTTGAATGGAGGAGTAGGGAGTGCGTTTGATGTTGTTATACATACAAAAGATATGCAACATTTACATTTGGAGCGGTATGTAACAATATAAAAAAACAAGACACAGTATATACTGTGTCTTGTTTTTTAATACGACTTATGTAGTATTATATATTTCCTCTCATGATATATATTTATATTAAAGATATGAGATAAAAAATATAGAATACGTTCTTTTTCTTCGATTATTAGTCCCTAACCTAATAATACGCGAACGAGTTGAATTATTGTTTCGTTCTCTACCTTGTAATAAATTTCCAAACCTTTTCTTTCACTAGAAACGATTTTAGCGCTTTTTAATTTTGCTAAATGCTGTGAAATTGTAGATTGTGGCATGTTTAAGCCAGTATACATTGTAGAAACGTTGCTTGGACCGCGCTCGATTAATCCTTTTACGATACATAAACGAACAGGATGAGCTAGTACTTTTAATAATTCTGCATTACTTTCATATAGTTCTAATTCTTTTTGAAAGGTTTCTAACATGTTCTTTTCCACCTCCGTGTGAGCTATTATACCATACTATACATACCAAAAATTTAAAGAAAAGAAAATAGTTGTTGCAGAAAAAAAGTCCTAAAGTAAAGAAATTGTAAGAAAAGAGACCCTGATGTAAATAAAATAGATAAATTAGCATGTTTTTGTAAAATGACATTTTTGGGTGAAAATTTCGATGTGTTTTAAAAATTGAAAGATATAGATATATTTGTAACACAATTTTATCATGAATTTCTTATTCTTTCAAATGAATATACGAAATTTTTAAAATAATATGACAAAGGAATTATAATGATATATATAGAATATAAAACAGGTTAAAAGAAAAGAAGCTGAATGTAATTCGCTTCTTTATGGTGATAATGAAATATTTGATTACGGCTGATAAATCTTAGGGTAATCAAGTCATTAGTCATTTATTCTAAAATTCATCTTTTAGCAACGTTAAAAATCTGGTATTCCATATGTTCTCGTAAAAATCAATTGTCTCTTTTGCGGACATAAAAGGATTATTCAACGTAGAGGTTGTTTTCTGTACCATAAAGTTTTCGTATCCTAGTCCGTGGGCAAACTTAATCGTAGCATCCATACAGTACTCTGTTTGGGCACCACAAAATTCAATGCGCTTTACAGATAATTGATCTAAAATTTCTTTTAAGTTTGTTTTATAAAATGAATTTGCATGTGTTTTTCTTACAAAAAAATCTTGTTCTTGAACATCTAGAATGGTATGAATAGCCCAAAGTTCTTTCTCGGGTACTAAATCATCATCACAATGTTGAACAAAAAGGATTGGTTTATTTAATTTTCTGTATGAAGAAATTCTTTTATTTACTTTTGTTAGTAAGTTCTGTAAATCAAATAAATGCTCTCCGCCATAACATACGCCATTTTGTAAATCGATAACGATTAAAATATCTGCACAAGTATCCATTATTTTTACCCCTTTTTATTTCTTAATATATCAATTAATCCATTATTTAGAAATAGATGATATACTTTTATTTTTTTGACTATAAGAAAAGAAAAAATTCAAATGAATATAACTAAATCGCATAAAAAGAAGATATGAAAACCTATTCTCATATCTTCTTTTTTCTCTATGCATTTACAGGTTCTTCTACATAAGAAAGGGCATTTTCAAAATCGGATATTAAATCGTCAACATTTTCGAGACCAACTGATAACCGAAGTAATGAATTAGAGATTCCTCTTTCATCACGAGCTTCTTGCGACAGTGCTGCATGTGACATTTTAGCTGGATAGGAAAGAATTGACTCGACAGCTCCTAAACTAACTGCAAAAACAGGTAATTTTACTTTTGATAAAAATTGGCGGAGTGCATCTTCTGATTGCAAAGTAAATGATAAGACTGCTCCAGCTGATGTCGCTTGAGATTGTTGAATATCAAATCCGAGATGTGTTTGTAATCCCGGATAATAGACATTTTGTACTTTAACGTGCTCTTGTAAATAATGTGCAATTTTATTGGCATTTTTAGCTGAATGCTCGAGGCGTACATGCAATGTTTTTAGACCGCGAAGTACGAGAGAACAATCGTGAGGCCCTAAAATAGCACCGAATGCATTTTGTAAAAATCCAAGCTTTTGAGCGAGTTCTGCATCTTTTACGACTGCTAATCCGGCAGTAACATCACTATGACCAGCAATAAATTTTGTAGCACTATGAAGAACGACATCAGCTCCAAGTTCAAGTGGTTTTTGGAATAGTGGTGTCAAAAATGTATTATCAACAAAAGTAAGAGCGCCAATAGATTTTGCGAGTTTAGAAACCTCGCGAATATCTGTCACTTTTAAAAGTGGGTTAGAAGGTGTTTCTACATAAAAGAGCTTTGTATTTGGTTTAATGTTTTGTTTTATTTCTTCTAAATTGGTCATATCAACAAATGTATGTGAAACACCGTAACGGGAGAGTACTTCAGTTATCACTCGGTAAGTGCCTCCGTATACATCTTCTGAAATGAGAACGTGATCCCCTTGTGAAAGAAGAAGAAATGCAGTGGAAATCGCTGCAATGCCTGATGCAAAGGCGAACCCCTTTGTGCCGCCCTCTAATAAAGCGATGATATCTTCAAGAGCTTCACGAGTTGGATTTCCTGACCTGCTATAGTCATATTTTCCGAACGTATCTACATCAAACTGGTGAAAAGTTGATGTGTTATAAATAGGAACGTTCACAGCGCCTGTTTGTGAGTCATGTTTATATTGGTTGTGTAGTAAGAGTGTATCTATAGAATAACTCATATTCTTACACCTTCTTTTACGAGTTTAATGGCTTGCTTTAAGTCTTGAATTAAATCGTTACTATTTTCAATGCCAACGGAGAATCGAAGAAGACGATTACATACACCGTTTGCTGTTCTAATTTCTTCAGGAATATCAGCATGTGTCTGCGTTGCTGGATAAGTCATTAAACTTTCTACACCACCGAGACTTTCGGCAAATGTAATTAAGGATAAAGATTGTAAGAATGGATTGATCCAAGCTTCATCTTTAAGGCGGAATGAAATCATGCCGCCTCTTCCTGGATAAAATACATCTGTCACCCCGTCTTCATCATTTAAATACGCAACAACTGCTTTCGCATTTTCTTCATGTTGTCTCATGCGAAGCGCTAACGTTTTCATACCGCGAATTAATAACCATGAGTCAAATGGGCTTAAGACCGCACCTGATGCATTATGATAATGGGCGATTTCCTCACAAAGTTCCTTTCCTTTTGCAACGACAAGTCCGCTTAGTACATCGTTATGCCCCCCTAAATATTTCGTTGCGCTATGAAGTACAATGTCGGCACCTTCTGTTAATGGTTGCTGTATATAAGGTGTGTAGAATGTGTTGTCTACAATAAGAAGTAGTCCGTGCTTTTTCGCTACAGTTGCGACAGCAGCAATATCAGTAACTTGCATTAATGGATTAGTTGGAGTTTCTATGAAAATAGCCTTCGTTTCAGTTGTGATAGCTTGCTCAATTTGTTTAATAGACTGTGTATTTACGTATCTACATCGAACATTCCACTTTTTTTCATGTTCAGAAAATAATCGATACGTTCCCCCGTATAAATCTTCAGATACAATAAGTTCGTCTCCAGAGCGGAATAGAGAAAGGACGAGGAGAACAGCTGCCATCCCTGAACTACAGGCATAACCTTGTTCGCCATATTCTAAGTCTGCGATCGCCTGTTCTAAAAGACCGCGAGTTGGATTGCCAGTTCGTGAATAGTCAAAGCCAGTAGATTTACCAATTCCTTCGTGACGATAAGCGGTTGAGAAATAAACTGGTGGATTAACCGTTCCTGTTGTAGTTTCACTGCGATTGCCGATTTGTGCTAGCTTTGTTTCGATTGTTGACATGTGAAAATTCCTCCTTTTTAAATTGAAACATTAACTGAATATAAAATAAAAAAAGCCTTCTAAGAAGAAGGCTTTCGGTTTGAATAGAGTCTTCTTCTCATCTGTCAAATCTTTCACAATTTGCTGGAATTAGCACCTTATTAACAAAATGTTAATGGTTGCTGAGGCGTCACAGGGCCAGTCCCTCTACCTCTCTAGATAAGAATGTTCGTATGAAATTTTTATTATGTTTTTAACTTTACAACAAAAGATAATTGAATTGCAACTCTATTTTAAATAATTTTTATTTTTCCGCAAGTGTCATTGACTTTTACTTTTGTGCATGCTAAATTTATTAAAAAATTAACAAACATTGTTAAAAGGGGAACGCATTTCCTTTTAGCTACATAAATAAAATAATAAAGACAACTCTTATTGAGAGCGGTGGAGGGAAAGGCCCTGTGAAACCCGGCAACCTTCAAACGAAATGTTTGAAACGGTGCTAATACCTGCAAAACGAATGTTTTGCATAATAAGAGGAGGAACGATTATGTCCCCCTCTTCAAAGTGAAGAGGGGGTTTTTATATTGATAGAAATGAGGGAGATTCGTGAAGTTACTAGATTTATTATCAAAAGGAATTGTAATAGGTGATGGTGCGGTTGGGACGTTATTGCATTCACATGGTTTGCAAAGTAGCTTTGAAGAATTGAATGTATCTGATCCAGACTTAATTATATCGATTCATAAACAATATGTAGCTGCTGGAGCAGATGTAATTCAAACGAATACGTATGGAGCAAATGAGGCGAAATTACGTATGTATGGCTTAGAAAATCAAGTTACAGAAATTAATAGAGCGGCAGTAAAGCTGGCGAAAGCATCTGTTACGGACAGAAATGCAATTTTAGGAACAATTGGTGGTATGAAACATATCGGAGCCGTTACAACGACTGATATGGAAAGGGAGTTTATGCTACTTGAACAGGCAGGGGCTTTACTAGAAGAACAAGTTGATGGATTACTATTAGAAACCTTTTACGATGAATTTGAATTACTGCATGCCGTTAAAGTATTGCGTAAGCAAACGAACATTCCAATTGTTGCTCAATTAGCGTTACATGAAGCAGGTACGACTCAAAATGGAAATGATGTCAATGAAATATTAAAGCAACTTATAGATTACGGTGCAAATGTTGTTGGATTGAATTGTCAACTAGGGCCGCTTCATATGACGGAGGCTTTCAAAATGATATCGATTCCGCAAAATGGCTATTTATCAGCATACCCAAATGCAGGTCTCCCGAATTATGTGGAGGGACGTTACGTATATGAGGGAAGCCCAGCTTATTTTGAGGCGATGACACCGAGATTTATTGAGCAAGGTATTCGGTTATTAGGTGGTTGTTGTGGTACGACTCCAGAACATATTCAAAGTATGAAGCGCGCTGTTGCGAATGTTACACCTGTAATAGAAAAAGACACTATTCAAAGGCCGAAAGTCGTTCATACGCATGAGAAACGTTCGAAGGCTCACGTCACTCTAGCAGAGAAAGCGAAAAAACAAACGACAGTTGTAGTGGAATTAGATCCACCGAAAACGTTAGATACACAGCGTTTTTTTGAAGGAGCAAGAGCGTTAAAAAGAGCGGGAGCAGATGCTATTACTCTAGCAGATAATTCATTAGCATCGCCTCGTATTTCTAATATGGCGATGGGTGCGTTATTAACGAAGCATGATATCCCGGTATTGACACATTTAACGTGTAGAGATCATAACGTCATTGGACTACAATCTCATTTGTTAGGTTTATCGGCGTTAGGGATGGAAGAAGTGTTAGCTTTGACTGGTGATCCAGCGCGCGTTGGTGATTTTCCCGGTGCAACTTCTGTATACGATTTGTCCTCTATTGAGCTCATTAAAATGATTAAAGAAATGAACGATGGACGTTCAATTTTAGGGAAATCAATTGGACCGGCGACAAGGTTTTCTGTAGGCGGCGCATTTAATCCTCACGTGAGGCACTTAAAAGCAGCGGTTAAGCGAATGGAACGAAAAATAGATGCTGGAGCGGAATATTTTTTAACTCAGCCAATTTACGATATCGCCTTAATTGAAGAAGTGTATGAAGCGACAAAGCATTTGGAACAACCTATTTTTATTGGAATTATGCCGTTAGTAAGTAAGCGGAATGCAGATTTTCTTCATTTTGAGGTACCGGGTATTACTCTTCCTGAAGAAATAAGAGAGAGAATGGATGGACACGAAACGAAAGAGGCAGTAATTGAGGAAGGGATTCGCATTTCGCAAGAATTGATCGACGCAGCGATGAAATATTTTAATGGTATTTATCTTATTACACCATTTTTAAAATATGAAATTACAGAACATCTTGTTAAATATGTAAGAGAAAAGCAAGAAGTGAAAGAAGGTATTAATTGATGAAGTGTATAGAAGAAAAATTACAAAATAGCATTTTAATATTAGATGGTGCAATGGGAACAATGATTCAGCAAGAGGATTTAACTGCTGAAGATTTCGGAGGAGAAGAGTACGAGGGCTGTAATGAATATTTAGTAGAAACAAGACCAGACGTTATTTTAAAGATTCATAAAGCTTATATTGAAGCTGGAGCGGATATTATTGAAACAAATACATTTGGAGCAACGAATATTGTACTAAGTGATTATGAGCTGTCTCATTTAGATGAAGAACTAAATGAAAAGGCAGCACTTTTGGCGAAGCAAGCTGTTAAAGAAAGCGGTAAGGAAGTATATGTTGCGGGAGCGATGGGACCAACAACGAAAGCAATTAGTGTTACTGGTGGTGTGACTTTTGAAGAATTGATTGAGGCTTATACAAGGCAGGCACGAGGATTATTAAAAGGAGAAGTTGATGTATTACTCGTTGAGACGAGTCAAGATATGCGTAACGTGAAAGCAGCTTATATTGGAATTCAAGCTGCTTTTGAAGAACTGAAAAAAACGGTTCCTATTATGATTTCAGGAACGATTGAGCCAATGGGAACGACTCTGGCTGGGCAAACAATTGAAGCTTTTTATTTATCAGTAGAACATATGAAACCATTATCTGTTGGGTTAAATTGTGCGACTGGTCCGGAGTTTATGAGGGATCATATTCGTTCACTATCTGATTTATCGGAGTGTTACATTTCTTGTTATCCAAATGCAGGTCTTCCTGATGAAGATGGACATTACCATGAGTCTCCATCTTCTCTTGCTGAAAAGGTGAAGCGATTTGCTGAAGAAGGATGGGTTAATATTATCGGTGGTTGTTGTGGCACAACACCAGAACATATAAGAGCAATGAAGGGAGCGCTAGCATCTCTTAAGCCTCGTGACCATCATGAGAGAGAAGGACATGGAATTAGTGGATTAGAGGCACTGCAATACGATGAGTCTATGAGACCGTTATTTGTAGGTGAAAGAACGAATGTTATTGGTTCACGTAAATTTAAACGATTAGTAGCAGAAGGGAAATTTGAAGAGGCTGCTGAAGTGGCAAGAGCGCAAGTGAAGAAAAATGCTCATATTATTGATATTTGTATGGCAGATCCTGATCGTGATGAAATAGAAGATATGGAGAAATTTTTGACAGAAGTTACGAAAGTGTTAAAAGTACCGATTATGATTGATTCAACGGATGAAAATGTTATGGCAAGAGCACTTACTTATATTCAAGGAAAAGCTGTTATCAACTCTATTAATTTAGAAGATGGAGAAGAGCGTTTTGAAAAGGTAACACCGCTTCTTCGTAAGTATGGTGCTGCAATTGTAGTTGGTACAATCGATGAAGATGGTATGGCAGTAAGTGCTGAAAGAAAATTAGAAATTGCAAAAAGAAGTTACGAATTATTAACGACGAAATATGGGATACGCCCGTCAGATATTATTTTTGATGCACTTGTGTTTCCAGTAGGGACAGGTGATGAAGAATATATCGGTTCAGCGGCAGCGACTATAGAGGGGATTCGCCTTATTAAAGAAGCGTTACCAGAGTGTTTAACGATTTTAGGTGTAAGTAACATATCATTTGGTTTACCACCAGCTGGACGTGAAGTATTGAATTCCGTCTTTTTATATCATGCTACGAAGGCTGGATTAGATTACGCGATTGTTAATACGGAAAAATTAGAACGCTATGCGTCAATTCCAGAGGAAGAAAAACAACTTGCAGATGCATTACTGTTTGAAACGACGAAAGAGACGTTAGAAGAATTTACAAACTTTTACCGAGTCGCTAAAAAGAAAGATGTCGTTGTGCAAGAAACGTTAACGCTTGATGAACGACTAGCAAATTATATTGTAGAAGGTACGAAACAAGGATTACACGAGGATTTAAGTCTTGCACTTGAAGAAGGAAGAAAACCTCTTGATATTATTAACGGTCCGCTTATGACAGGGATGGACGAGGTAGGACGACTATTTAATAATAATGAACTTATTGTTGCAGAAGTATTGCAAAGTGCCGAAAGTATGAAAGCTGCTGTAAGTTATTTAGAGCCACATATGGAATCTAGCGATAGTGCAAAAAAAGGGAAAGTATTATTAGCAACTGTTAAAGGTGACGTACATGATATTGGGAAAAACCTCGTTGAAATTATTTTATCGAATAACGGATATGAGATTATTAATTTAGGAATCAATGTTCGTTCGGATCGAATTGTTCAAGAAGTACAAGAAAAGAAGCCTGACATTATAGGCCTTTCAGGTTTATTAGTAAAATCAGCGCAACAAATGGTAACGACTGCTGAAGATTTAAAAGCAGCAAATATTGATGTGCCCATTGTTGTAGGTGGTGCAGCGTTAACGAGAAAGTTTACAGATAATCGGATTTCACCATCATATAAAGGGCTCGTTTGTTATGCGAGTGATGCGATGACGGGGCTCGATATTATTAATAAGCTTCAAAAAGAAGAAGAGCGTGAGAAGATGAAACAGGATAAAAAAGAACGTCATCTTCATATCGTAAAAAAAGAGGAGAAGCAAGTAGAAATTCCAGCAGTAATTGAGCCATTACCGAAGGCTGAGGTTATGGTGCCTGATTCAACAAAACGAATTGTATTACGCGATATTCCGGCTCTTCATCTCGCTCCATTTTTAAATAGACAAATGTTACTTGGGCATCACCTTGGATTAAAAGGAAATGTGAAGAAGCTTTTGAAAGAGGGGGATAAGAGAGCACATGAATTAAATGATTTAATAGATGAATTATTGCAGGAAGGACAATCTTGGTTAAAGCCGAAAGCAGTGTATCAATTTTTCCCAGCGCAAAGCGACGGACAAAACATTGTAATATATGATCCAGAAGATCATACGCGTGTTATAGAGCGTTTCACATTCCCTAGACAAGGAAAGGCTCCCTATCGTACTTTAGGCGATTATTTGCGCCCAATTGGAGATGAGATGGACTATGTTGCTTTCTTATCTGTTACGGTTGGGGAAGGAGTTCGGGACATTGCTGAAGAGTGGAAGGCGAAAGGTGATTACTTACGTAGTCATGCCATTCAATCGTTAGCGCTTGAATTAGCAGAAGGACTTGCTGAAAAAACACATATGCTCATTCGTGACCGCTGGGGCATTCCAGACTCACCTGAACTGACGATGGAAGAACGTTTCCGTACGAAATATAGAGGAATACGCGTGTCATTTGGTTATCCGGCGTGTCCAGAACTTGCAGATCAAGAAAAGCTATTTCGCTTAATTCATCCAGAGGAAATAGGTATTTCATTAACAGAAGGATTCATGATGGAGCCAGAAGCGTCCGTAACGGCTATGGTATTTTCTCACCCTGAGGCAAGATATTTTAGTGTATTATAGTCTAGAAGGGGGAGACGTATGAAGAAAATAGTCTTTACAGGTGGCGGTTCGGCAGGACATGTAACACCTAATTTAGCCATTATCCCATATTTACAAGAAGACAACTGGGATATCTCTTACATTGGTTCTCATCAAGGTATTGAGAAAACGATTATAGAAAAGGAAGGCATTCCCTACTATAGTATTTCGAGTGGAAAGCTACGTCGTTATTTTGATTTGAAAAATATAAAAGATCCTTTTCTTGTAATGAAGGGTAACTAACTGTTACGATTTATTTAACCAATTATAACGAAAGTTAATTAAATATATCAGTAAGCCCTGCTAGTCAAGTGATTGGCTAGTAGTGAGGGTTAACTGCGGGCAATCCCTAAAGCTGATTGAACTACAACGTGGCTAGAAATGGCGAGCGTGAATGTTGCGAAAGCAGAAAAAATCAATCAGATCGTGCAAGGTTAAATCCTAAACACTAGAACAATGGGTCTTCCGCCTCGAATCATCTAAGTCAAAAGCGATAAGATGAACGTTCAACGACTATCTCGTATAACTGACGAGAGTACATCACAAGCCTATGGTGATGGAAAAATCCTCTATCTCTAAAGAGATAAACATATAGTCTGCGCTCATGTGAAAACATGAGAAGTTCATAAGAGAACTGGCTAAGGAATTGCGCCCTTAGTTGAACGAGATACATTTAATTAAATCTATCAAACCTCATTGAATATATCGAACACATGTGCTATTGTGGGTTCAATGAGGTAAGAATAATAATGAAATTTTCACGAGTTAGTCAAGTATCAGAATTAACAGGTTTGCATCCGAGTAGTCTTACGAGAATGCTGGTGGAACACGCTACGATTCAGAAGAACAAATCTTTCATTAAAGGAGTTACATTCTGATGATATTAGCGAAGAAAGTCAGACTGATTCCAACGCCTGAACAAGAAAAAGTGCTTAGAAACCATGCTGGTGCTGCAAGATTCGCTTATAACTATTGTAAAAGAATGAGTGATAGGTATTATAAGCTATTTGGAAAATCTGTTTCACAGTTAGCTTTACAGAAACGATTTACAAAGATCAAGAAGCGAAAGAGATATGAGTGGTTAAATGACATCAACGCACAAGTTCCCAAACAGGCTTCAAAAGATTTTGATACGGCGAGAAAACATTCGTTCAAAAAGTACAAAAATGGTTATCACACTTCTTATAAATCCAAAAAAGATTTAATCCAAGGATTTTATGCCAATTATGAAAGACTGGTTATAGGAAAGAAAGTAGTTCATATTCAGTCTATTGGAGAAGTGAAAACAAGCCAACAACTACCAAGAAATAAAAAACCATCCAATCCAAGAGTTACCTTTGACGGTCGTCACTGGTGGATGAGTGTAGGGTTCCAAGAAGACTTTGAATCACAAGAATTAACCGATGAGTCGATTGGTGTGGATGTTGGTTTAAAAGAGCTTTTTGTAGCTTCTAATGGTACGAAAGAACGAAATATAAACAAAGATGCCAAGGTTAAAAAACTTTTGAAAAGGAAAAAGTCAGCGCAAAGAGATATGTCTAGGAGATTTAAAAAAGGTGTGAAAATTCAATCTGCTGGATATGAAAAAGCGAAAGCTGAGCACCTGCGGTTATCTAGGAAAATTATGAATATCCGAAATAACCATATCCATCAAGCAACAGCTAAATTGGTGAAAACCAAACCAATGAGGATTGTTGTGGAAGACTTATCTATTTCAAACCTGTTAAAAAACAAAAAACTATCGAAAGCATTTTCATTTCAAAAATTAAACTTCTTCTTTCAATGTTTGTCATACAAGTGCGAGAAGTACGGCATTGCGTATGTAAAAGCTGATAAATGGTTCGCTTCAAGCAAGATTTGCTCATGTTGCGGCGTTAAATACGACCATTCATTTCAACCAGAAGGACAGTGGAGTTTAAAGATTCGTGAATGGCGTTGTGCTTCATGCAATAGCTATCACGATAGGGATGTAAATGCTGCGATAAATTTATCAAGATGGGTAAAATAAATGCTTGATAATAGGAGGTAACGATACTGCCTCGTGTGGAGTGTTATACCCCTCGTCCCTTTGGGGCTGCGAGAACACGATGAAGCATTAACTCGTGTAAATTTGATTGAATTGTATAGATTTAGTTAAGTTTATCGTATCGGTGTTATGGATGCGTATGTAAGGATTCGAAAACTAAAACCAGATGTGATTTTTTCAAAAGGCGGTTTCGTATCTGTACCAGTCGTAATTGGAGGATGGCTAAATAGAGTACCAGTTTTATTACATGAATCTGATATGACGCCAGGACTAGCAAATAAAATTGCGCTTCGTTTTGCTTCGAAAATATTTGTTACATTTGAAGAAGCAGCGAAACATTTACCGAAAGAAAAAGTAATATATACGGGATCTCCTGTACGTGAAGAAGTGCTGAAGGGAAATCGAGAAACAGGTTTAGCGTTTTTAGGTTTTTCACGTAAAAAGCCAGTTATTACGATTATGGGAGGTAGCTTGGGCGCGAAAAAAATTAATGATACGGCTCGAGAAGCATTACCAGAACTTCTTAAAAAGTATCAAATTGTTCACCTTTGCGGAAAAGGTAACCTTGATGAAAGTTTACAAAATAAAGAAGGATATAGACAATTTGAATATGTACATGGAGAACTGCCAGATATATTAGCGGTAACAGATTTTGTTATTTCACGCGCGGGCTCCAACGCAATTTTTGAATTTTTAACATTACAAAAGCCGATGGTTTTAATTCCATTATCGAAATTTGCAAGCCGTGGAGATCAAATATTAAATGCAGAGTCCTTTGAAAGGCAAGGGTATGCCTCCGTATTATATGAAGAAGATGTAACTGTAAAATCTCTTATAAAGTATGTTGAAGAATTGAATCAAAATAATGAGAAGTATAAAACAGCACTAAAAAAATATAATGGAAAAGAAGCAATTAAAACAATCATTCAAAATATTTCAGAGGCATGATGAAACAATCATGCCTCTTTTAGTAGGGTGAAAGATTCCAAGAATTGATATTTTTATGTTACAATAAAGTGAAACTTTAATCAGTTGGGGGCATCCTCCATCTAACTTCTTTGCTTTCACTGGAATTTGAGGAGGGGGTTTTACTGCCCTCAAATAGCGGGATAACAAATGGGTTAATAGGGAAATTCCAATTAATGAAGCGTGAAAATACGAATGGATTAGGAGTGACTGTGTTGGAGCTAAGTCTCTATGAAAATACTGCACTTATTATATGCTTTGTGTTGTACGTTGGTAGTGTTATTGTTTATATTTCAAGGAAATTTTCGCAAGAAAGAGAGCTTGAAAAATCAGAGATAACAGCTGAACTAGAAATGTTAGCTGATGAAAGTTATAAAAAACAAAAAATAAAAGAAGACCATGAAGCATCCCATCATTTAAACGCAAATAAGTTTTAAAGATGGGGATTTTTTTTTGAAGTTGTTCTTTATTATAGCTATAACAAATAACGCTAAAAAGGAGTTTCCCGATACATAATGAAGGAGTGTATATAAATGAATTTTTATATCGCCTCAGGTTTCCAAAATAAACATCTTGTATGTTCCGTAGCAAATGAACTGAAACATGCAGGATGGCACCATACATATGATTGGACCAAAAACGAAAGAGCAGTGAATCAAGAACAATTAAGAGAAATTGGTCAGGCAGAAAAAAATGCTGTAAAAGAAGCGGATGTGTTTTTACTTATATTAGATGGCGGAAACGGGAGCCATACAGAGTTTGGAATGGCGATTGCACTAGAGAAAACGATATATGTATATCATGCAGGAAACCCGCTCCAAAAAACGTTCTATCACTTGCCAGAAATAAATATTTTTGAAGGAGATGTAGCGGAGTTTGCATCTTATGTTATGAATCATGTGAAATAATAGTAACTACCTAAAAGGTTATAAAAGTGATCTTTTGGGTACAGTGATGATAAGAAACGTATATAAAGGAGTACATAATATGAAATTAGAAAATGGATGGGAAACGAGCTTTTTAGAAGTCGTACAAAATAGTGAATTTAAGAAAGAGGCACTTCTTAGTCAATTGCTGTGTCAGGATAGTGAAGAAGTAGAAGAGCTTGTGGATGATTACGGCTACGAAGAACTTGTTGAACGTGAACATGATGATGAGTTAGCTGAAATCTTAGGAGAAGAACTTTTTAGTGAGATGGAACGCCAAGTATTCTTATCTTCAAACCCAGAAGAAAAACTTATTGCATTCGTCAATGGATTAGGTTTTCATGTGTTAGATTGGATCGTTCTTCTTGAAACAGAATTTGGCATTGATAGTGCAAACTTTACATCAGATGCTGTGAAGGTGTTAGAAAAGCGTTTCAGACAGTTTCCATACATAGAGGACAATACAATTTTTGATATGACATTTGGAGAATCGATGGATGTATTAGAATCTGTTACAGGAGTACAACTAAAGGAAAAGATGAACATATAATGAAAAAAGAACGTGATTGGATCACGTTCTTTTTTTCAGAGTGTTGGGAAACCCTTTAGGGG